>CAZVFT010000061.1:9566-15277 GCA_964626495.1 uncultured bacterium | reverse complement strand
CACTAGAGACAGTTGTCCAGATCCGCTCTCTCCGGTTTGAATAGGTCCAGGTATACTTGCTGTTCCACCTGAAATTGGGTTTCCATCTGTATCCTGCAAATCGACCTGTGTATCACCCAGCGGGATGACCAGATTGTTTTGAATTGTTAAGTTCAGCGTTCCCCCCGTGAAAACAGCATTAGTGAAATCGTCAAATGTAAAAGAATTCGCAACCGGTTCAAGATTAAATGCTGGTATATTCACCGTGGTATCATTGGGGATAGACCCCAGATCTGGGTAAATACTTGAAAAAGTATATGGATCGGTCCCCACAATGTCAATATCATTCAGTGTAATGGTACCGACTACCGACGATATAACTTTCTCTATAGGGCTGACACCAACAGGATCGAACCCCACTTTTTCTTCCACTTGAGTGTCTTCCACTGTCACATCCTCAACCGATTGGCTAAAACTTTCAGTAATATTATCGATTTCCAACTGATCACCCACTGTTACCGTGTCAATATCAATAGACTTTTCAAAAACAAAAATAGAATCTCCATTCTCATCAACAGGTATCTTGTGAATTAGGGAATCCTCCAGGAACTCTTCTAAAGTTACTTCAGTCTCAAGGAGCGGTACTTCTACTCGGATTGTCCACGATGGCAAGTTTCCCTTATCAGGTTCATTTAGTGAACATCCAAATAGAAAAAGCAATATAAAAACGATGGAGAATTTGAACTGGATCTTTTTCACAATGTTAACTCCCTCCTTAGAAAAATATCGTTAATTATTTTATTTTTATAATAAGCCCTGAAAAATTCCCGGGCACTAATTTACAATAACAATTTTGGATTACTAGTGATGATTTCACTATTAAGATACGATAAGATTTCATCTGTTTCAATAAAATATTCTAATAAAATAAAACATATTGAACAGGAAACAATCCATAAAAAGAATTTCGGATTGCAATAATGGATTTGAAATAAAAATAGGAAATGATCAGAGAATCAATACAGAATTGCAATGGGATGTGGGGTCGAACTAAAAGAGAGTGACTGCCTAAATTACTATAACAAAGAGGAGATATCTCAACATAACAAATGCTTGCCCAGTTCCTGTCATCGGAGCGAATTCAAATTTTAAGGTTATTTATTTCACAATAGAAGAAGCAAAAACAAAATTGAAACCTTTTTGTTTCAGTTTTGGAATTTCATCTTTTAATACATTCAGAGTATTTTTCCTGGGGTGACCAATTCCAATGGCATACCCTTTTTCACGTACTTTTTCTTCCAATAAAGTCATCTGCTTTTGGACGATTTCGTAATCATCTTCAAAATCAATAAAAACTGACCGCTCCGCAACAGGAACACCAGCTCTCTCCATTTCTGAGACCACAACAGATTTTGACGTTGTCCTGCTATCCACAAAATATTTCCCCTCCGACCGTAACACCTGTGCCATTGCCTTCATAACCCGTTTGCTCTCTGTCGCATCTGATCCCTGATGATTATTCATTCCCTGTGCTTGAGGAATTTCAATTAGCGCCATACGCATTCGCTCGCCAATCTCTCTCCGGGAAAAATTTCTCCTTATTAAATAATTTTCCTCACCCACTCGATGGTCTTTCGAATCCATAGGCATATGAATCATCACCTCATAACCGGCATCATCTGCCAACTTCGCAAACCGTTTTGAGTACGTGTGACCAGGTAATACTGAGTATGTAAGATCAGTATCCATCTGTAAAAATTCCTTTGCGACTGCGTTCAGATTATAACCGAAGTCATCAATAATAATACAAATCTTTCCAGCGTATGTAGACATATTGGGGGTACAAATAACGGTGGCAAATGATTTATTTTCCAAAAGAAGCTTCAAACGTACATCTCCACCTGTTTTTGAGATGGTAATTTCACCAATGCCAATCCTCTTTCCCTCCAAATAGTGGTTGAGCTGAGATGCAATATCTTCTGGAGTGTATTTCCGGTGATACAGGTACTCATATGTTCGGGGAAAAAATAAACCTGATGATCGAACAAATATCAGGTTTAGATCTTTATCTATCTGATGAGTTGTCACCACCTCTTTCCAGATGGTTTTGGGTGATAAGCGAATTTCTTCAAGAACTCTACATTGCTTGTGGATGTTTATGGCAAGAATTACCAGAAGTATGATAACTGTCAGTAAATAAAATTTTTTCAGATTGCGATCCTGATTTTTAGATGTCATACAGATTAATATAGAAAATAAATTAAGGTAATGTAATTCTAAAGTCAAACAGATGGGGAATCCCCAATTGATGGGATCCCACTTCAAGACCATAACCAAATTCAACCCGCCGCCAATGAATACCCACACCTGCTCCAACAGAAGTAACCCGGTCAGAAAAACGCGTTCCTAATGTTAATCGAAATGCTGAATGGAGAATTTCTCCTGATACCCGAAAAACGGTACCATGAAATTTTGATACCTCCCCACTCACAGTTATTGATGACTTTATCTCACTATTAGAGGGTTTGTACAATGGAGAGGTTTGGAAGGTGATCCCAGCTAAAAACGCTGCAGGCAGCTCTGATGCTTTATCCATAAGTTCACTCATTGTACCTATATTTTGAACTGACGCTCCCATAGATAATCTATTTTTTAATAACGGCATCCATAGACCAACATCAACCCCAACCCCCGTTGCGTCATAAACGTAAGTCTCAGTCCGTATCCACCGGGTTGTAGCTCCAATGTGCAATCGATTAAGTCGACAACCCCAAACAAGTTCCACAGCAGTCCCGGAGGCATTGAATAGAGAAAGATATTCATCTGTGGGGGTGGTTGTTCTGAACTCGATATCCGGTAAAGTTAGTTGTCGAACACCAAAACCGAACACACCGCCTATTAAAGGATTCGTAAGTAAAAATGAACTCCCTCGACTACCTGCCAGCCATGTATTATAACCAAAATAAAGGGTAGTACCGGGGGATTGAACAACCAGCGCAGGATTGCCATGATAAAGGAAGGCATCACCAGAAAAAGAAGCTGAAAATCCCCCCATCGCCACTTCTCGTGGTGTGGATGGAATAGTTAAAAATCTCGTACCAATTGCTGTCAATTGATGAAAAGACAGAACAAAAAAGATAACTGGTGTAATAATCTTTTTGGGGTAAAACATCAAAATGTAAAAATATAAGTAAAGATATGCGAGAACCCCTCACCTCGTTGACCAAGGCGAAAAGCATAGTCCACATACGCATCATTTTGTTTAAGCAATGAATAGTTTAACCCCGCTCCTAATGTCGGTGAAAAATGATCAATCCCTGCTCTAAGCGCAACATTAGGGTAAACAGAATATTCACAGCCAAATCGTACGCGATGGTCATAAACCGTTTCATCTCCAAGCACAAAAGTGTAGTCACCAACAACACGAATTAGTTCGGGGTAGTAGTTTACACCAATTCGAAATTGACGCGGGAAATAATCTTCATATCCTCCTGCGTGACCGGCATCTTCTTCAGCAGACTTCCAGGCAAAGCGCGTATTGACATCCTGGTACATAAAACCAATATCGATATTTTTTATTTTCCTGATGATAATCCCAGCATCCACACCTGTACCGCTGGCGTTTGTTCCGCCATCCACAGGAAAAGACTGGTACAGCACCTTCACATTCACTCCAACACTAACTCCTTTTACCAGTTCATTGGCAAAACTGAAATAGGCTGCATATTCCGCTGCAGAAAATGTTCCAATATCGTGCCCCGTCTGGTCTCTTCCATCGATTTCATCCACACCAGCACTCACCAGAGCAATTCCCACACCTCCCGTTGGTGGAAGTGGGGTAGCAAAGCTGGTTGAAATAAGATATCGATCCAGTGGGAGAAAATGGTGAAAGACAGAAACGTGGCGCTTATCTAAAAAAGCTACTAACGCAGGATTATGATATGCAGCAAAACCACGATCCAGATCTGCTGTCATTCCACCCCCCATAGCAATGGAGCGGGCTGTGGTACCAACTCTGAGAAAGCTGCCAGCATAACCGCCAACATCTGCAGCTGAAACTATAGATAACAGGGTGGATAAAAGAAAAAGGAGGAATAAGTTCGTCCAGATTTTTGATCGAACGGATAAATAGGAATTTGACATATATGATTGATTATAAATTCCCGCAGAGAAATATATGGAAGTAGGGTCAACCATTTTTTTCATACTCCCGTTCACTCATCACCCAATTACGAAAACCTTTATTTTTCAAATCTGCTCTGTTAAAATCAAACACAATATTATGAAATCCTCTAATTTTCATCACTTCACTACGATCAGTTTTATCCAATGATTTTGATTATCATAAAACAAATTGATAAAATAAACTCCATTTGATACCAGATTTCCATTGCTGTCCCGACCATCCCATTTTAAAGCACCCTCTCCTTCTGAACGCCCATATTTGAATGTCACTACTTTCTCCATAGCAAAGTTGTAAATATCCACCTTAATTAAATCTGATTCTTGCACATTACATCGAAACCTTACATACCCGTCCCCATCCAACAAATTATCTCTAAGAGGAGAAAAGGGATTGGGATACGCATAATAGTCAGTTTCCTCATCTATATATCGATAAATCTTCCAAATAGATTCACTGCTGGCAGGATCAGGAGTCCGTGCTAAGCCATCACCAGTACCTATCCACAACGATCCAGGATCAGGACCACCCCAATATGGTCTCACATCGTGTAGTACTGCGTACACATGATTGCTAAGAATCTGGTCGTTGTTTTCTGCATCCACTGCCGGTTGGAAGAGTGCAAAATTCACCCCATCTTCCGATTTCCACAGTCCCCTCTCTGTGGCTACGTAAACTAAACTGTCAATACAGAAAATATTGTAACCTCGCTCACCTCGCATCTGCGATACAGAAAACCATGTCTCACCATCATCCTCAGTGTAACTGATCCCGTTTTGTTCACCAGCCTGATCGGCTCTCAACGTTACCGCCCAGATATTTCGCTCTCCATTCCACTCTTGTTTTGCTAATCCCACCACCCAATTTCCTGTAATACCAGAAAGTGGAAAAGAATAATGAATCCAATCGACACAATTTATATCATCGGCATTCACGATTCCACGATTGATGCCATTGGCTGTCCCCACCCATATTGTATCACCATATGTTAACACAGAAAATCCTTTGTGGTTATGTTGTCCTTGTGGTGGATCCCGGGGGTTCAATTCGTACATTTCTAAGCTATCTACGCAGAAAAATTCTGATTGGTCATCCAGTGGCAAAGGCACTCGCTCCCATTCAGTATCTGATTCCCACCGATTCAAGCGTCGGAGTCCACCTGCCCAACTGGTTATCCAATAATAACTTGGTCCAATAGCAACATCATACGTGACATTCTGCTGAGGAACCGTGATAGGAAGAGTATGTAGTGTCTGATCACCCCATGTGATCGTAGTATCATCAGAACTATCGATGGGCTGACTAAAATAACGCCACTGAACACCGGTTGTATCTCCGGGATTATACGTGAGTGCTAATCCAGCACCTGTTGATATCCCATCTTCACTCGTAGCCACAGCTACAATTACTGTATCTGGATCAGAAGTTGACAGGGAAGCTACTGAAATTGCAGAAACACCACCATACGGAACGAGAACATCTTCTTCTCCTGGGATTAACGACGCTGATGTATAAAATGTTCTAATTTCTGTACTATCCATCACAGATA
>CAZVFT010000061.1:0-9466 GCA_964626495.1 uncultured bacterium | reverse complement strand
GCTCGAATGGTGAGATAGACTTTTCCGCTGTCCTCGTAGGTCAAAGGTTGATTCAAGAAATAGCCATCGCTACCAGTAGACGATACCTTTCGGGAGTAAACTCCGTCACTGCTCAGAATATCCCCGAAGCTTCCATCATCCATAAGCAGTACAATATCTCCGGTTTGTTCGAAACCACCTGTTCCGTACCAGTCAAGAGTAACAGAAATAAGAGAATCCCCGTTGAACGGATCTTTGATGTTGGCGGAGACGAATACCTGCTCATCCTCTTGAAGGTAACTGAAGATGATATCCGAAATGGGATCAGCTTCTTCATCCTCGCTAGCAACAGGAGGATTACAGGCAATGAAGAAAATCAATGTCCATTGAAGAATGAGATATAATTTCTTGTTCATAAGGTTGCAAATATAGAAGTGATGTTTTACTCAATCAATCATTTCCTGATTAATTTTATTACTATCCGTCTTTAATGTTAAGAATTTTCATCTTTATCCTTCATAGACAAACATTAATTAATATTTTCCGTAAATATAGTTCAACAGAACCGTCCCAACTACATACAAGCTTTCCGGGCTGCACTTATCCGGTGTATCTTCTAATGTATGCCAATAATTTTCCCATCGGTTTGGGTAGTCAAAATCGATAATATCAATCGTGGGAATGCCCCCACTCTCAAACAGAATCAGGTGATCATCTGCAATTGCCGGACCTATCACGGAAACAAACTGAAAAAATCCCAAATCCTGTGCAAGTTCCCATAATTCTTTCACTAAATCTCCTGCCTGAATTAAAGAATTTTTTTCTATCGGAATACGCAATTCTTTATCCCCAACCATATCAATAAGTATGCAGCATTCAGGAATCTTTGTGGGAATGTGTTGAGCTAAATATCGTGATCCATTAAAAAAATTTTCAAGATCGCCAGACATTCCCATATCTTCCCCATCGAAGAAAATAAGATCCACACCAACAGGTGGAACCTGCTCTGAGAAATGATGTGCCAATTCAAGAAGAATAGCCACCCCGCTTGCACCATCGTTCGCACCGAGAATGGGGATTTTTCGGTGCTTGGGATTTTTATCTTTATCCGCCCAGGGGCGAGTATCCCAGTGAGCGGCGATCCATATCCGGTATTTATCCTGAGGTCTAAATTGAACAATAATATTTGTCAATTTCAACATCGAACCGTCATAGGGGTTCAAGTATGGAATGGATTGAAGAATAACTGAATCCGCTAGAGGTGTCACCACATCAACAATATATTCCAATCCCTTTTTGTGTCCCTCCGAACCAGGATTCCGGGGACCCAGCTGACACTGACCTTCAAGATATCCAAACGCTCGATCACTGTCAAATTCCGGAATTGTTTGAGCATTTAAAATTGATGGGATAACAATTACAATGAATATCGGTAAAACTCCATTTAATATAAAACGTGATAATTTGAACGTAATGCGTGATGCGTGATGCGTAATGCGTGATATATCAGGGATAGGATAAGGTGCGTGATGCATGATCTGTGATTCGCGATATTGGATCAAGGTAAAGGAATGTCTTTTAAAATTTCTTCAATATTACTTTGATACTTTTCCTGTGGTTCACTCACTTTATAACTTCGTTGATCAGGTATCATAGTTAATAATAAACGTATGATATTGGTCAAAAAACGTATTCGATGATTCGTAATACTATCACCTAATATATGCCGACCTTTATAGTACCAATCCCGACACTCCCTAGCTGAACCCAGAGAATACTCATAAAATCTTGCACGATCTTTACCTGTACCACGAGAATATCCCTCAGCAATATTTGCGCTAATAGATCCTATTGATCGATAAAGTTGATCTGCCAATCCTATTGTGCGTTTGTCACTGATAAGTTTGGTTACATCTCGCCAAGCTATGTCACAAGCAAATAGGGATAATCGAAACGCTTCCACTTTCCATAGTAAATCATTTTTAATCTCCTCTGGTACAGATTTCATCCATTCTTCATAGTTCATTTCATTCCCCCCTTTACTCACGTATTACGTTTTACGCATTACGTTTTATCCTTGAATTGCAATATTCACATCAAATCCAAAGTCCCGGTCTATTTTTTGTCCTACCAGCTCTGATTTACTTTCCCGATATTCATACCAAATACCCCCAGTAACTCTGCGTGTGAATGAGTATGATATCCTCGGGGAAATCTTCCAGCTCTTTTGCTCTCCTGTTTTGGCAAGTTTCACACCCTCCTGGTTTCTTTCCCGTGTTATTGATTCTGTCCAGTCAAAAGTCAACGTAACATTAATGGTATTATCCAGATTAAAATCCCTGAAAAAGAAAATCGGGATTGAAAGTCCTCCTCGATGGGAGTAACTTGTGCTACCTGTAATTGTTTTATCCTCTTTCACCTTGGTGCTGTTAATACCTCCAAATCTATTATCAAATGTTTTAATATACGAAAACCTTGTAGATATGCTGATTCCTTTTACCAGAGTCATCGATAAGCCAATAAGAGGAGAAAAAGATTTGGTATATTTTGACGATTGTAAAGCTAAACTATCCACAAGTGCATATCCCAATTCTTGATTATCCTGCCACGATTTTGTCTCTTTTCCTGAAAAGGCATGTTCCAGAGAAGCAGATTTGGCGAACGTTTTAAAAAGAGGCCAATTCTCTACACCACTCCAGCGAATACTCCAACTGGCAAATGGAAGTCCTTCATCCCCTTTTACCCCTAATGGGAAAAAATCCTGATTCAATGAACTCGTTCTGATATTGTTACCACCTACATTTTCAGACCGATTACTGGAAAAATTGAAAGTAGTTGTGATTCGCTTGGTGATATTCAGACCTGACCTCACTGAGAGATCGCGCTTGTATGTGGTGGATCCCCGATTAACTCCCACTTCATCGCTCTGGTCTATCCCAAGTTCATCCCTCAAGCCAAAGCGATAGGAAATATCAGGAATACCAAGAACACCATTAGTATTACGTGTTTGATTCAGTGAATATGAAATGCTGATTGGATTAATTTTACTTGCACCACTGTGAATGATTTCCAGGAAGTTTGTTAAAGCTCCATCCTTTGACTTATCTCCATCCTTTTTGGGCTTCTCATCTGTTTTAGACGTTGATCCGCCACCTCTCCGTCTTCCTCCAGCCCCTCTGGATTTTTTTGATGGTGTATACAATGTTTCAATAATAGATTTGGGTGATACCGTCACAGAGGATGAAATTTTCGTCTGTGATGTAATATTTGCTCCTTCCTGGGTACTCTCCAAAGGTTTAGACCAGCGATAATTTGCTGTGTAGTTCATTGAAGGTTTTAACCAATCGAAAATAGCTGGATTATATGTAGTAATAAAGTTTTCTGTGACGTCAGAAACAATCCCTGGATTCAACTGTTTTATTGCGTCCAATTTTTTATAACCACGAAACTGATCCATATCACTCTTCATTGTTTTGTTGTAATTAGTATTCAAATTTTCTAAAACCTTATATACCACTTTGAAAGTTCTTGCTAACCCTAAATTATCCGTCGAAGTGAATTCACCCTTCCTGGGTCTGTTTTCCGTCTGTGTTTCCGTGACTCTAATCGAGACATCGAAAGAAGATGGGGTGTAATACAGGTGCGTGTTACCAATCTTTTTACCTAACCAGGGAACTCCCTTTAACCATTTCAATGGTGATAAATAGTTATCCCTGCCAAAGGAAAGATTATAGCTTGCACCTCCGCTATAATTTTTTTTGAAGGATTCCGCCGTTTGTTCATTGGAACTCCAAGAATGACTCCCACTGAAATTTACTTTGATTCCATCCAGAGTATATCGAGTAAACCATCTATCCGATTTCGTACTTTTCCCAAAAGAGGTAGTCAGCGATATCTGGTTGAGAGTAGTCAACGCAGAATCTGGAGCATTTTCCTTATCGAGTAAAATATCTGTGCCTGGCAGATACTTTGGAGTGGTAATATTATTTGTATAATTTGCACTGATAGGTACTTTAAACCCCCAAGAATCAGGAAGCAATTTATCCACATTAAATTTTGTATCTATCTTGAGCTTTTCAGATGTTTTACTCGTACCAAGTCTTTCCTGGAGGGTATGAAAATCGGCATCGTTTCGACTATAGTTAATTGAAACATCCCCCAAGTCCGCAAATCGAATACTTGTGTTAACACGCATAGCTGTTCCTATATCTTTCCTCACATCTGCCAGTCTCAACTCATCCAACCACACTTCACCAGAAATACTTTCTGTTGTATTTTTATTCTTTACCCCGACATCAAAATATTGAATCCGATTCAATGCCGGATTTCCGTGGATAAGGTAGCGTTTAACCGTGTCCACTCCTGTTTCTGTCGTGTGGGTTGCGATGTACTCCCACGTCGAGTCTGTCACAATTAACGTGTCATCGGGAGCTAACAAATCGAATTCAGATGCATCGTCATATCTTTTTAACCCGGTGAGAAAATTGAGATCAATGTTCACTGCATTACGGTTCTTTTTCTCATCCCACCCCTCATAGATTGGCTGACGGATTTCGTAGTAATCATCAGACCGTCCGAATCGCAAAATCAACTCAACATTAGATGAATCGCTATCAAAAACCGAAGGTCCAGCATCATTACCTCTGCCATATACAAACATTTTCATTTTTTTATACGACACATAACTCTGAGCTTTATTGCCTCTTAATTCCATCAATGTTTTCCGGGCAGCTCCTTCATACTTGGAATCAAGACCTGTAAATTTTAATACCAGGGATTGTTCCTTCAACAACAAATCATATATTTTATCTTCCTCCTGTGTTACTCCCGGTGGCATACTATAATCTTCATTATCCTCATTGTTGACCACGGTTACCGCAAATACACTATCATCACGAACATACTCCTCGGTTGGACCCGAACGAACCCCAAGTTCCTGCCATTCATTTCCAACCAACTCTATTTTTGCAATTTTAATACGAGCAGTGCTATCGATTCCAGTAATGCCAATCCGCATAAATTTTATTGTATCCCAGGTAATACTTGCGTCATTTCCTTTTACTTTTTCAAACAGACTCAGTGGAATCCTATAGAGACGCCATTCAGTTTCCGTTTCACCACCTTTATACTGATCCCAATCACTGCTTTCTTTATCTAAATCGAATGATATTGTAAAATAATCATTTCTCACATCAAATTGACCATCTCTATTAATATCTTCCGTATCGGGGTAGCGCGCTCCCTCAAGGGGTCGATCAGCAGTTCCATTTCCTTCTGTTCCATTGATATGCTCGTATTTACTTGGATTTTCATTTGCGTTCTCATTGTAATACCAATTATCACCGTTGGGATCGCTTGTATCAACATCAGTTCCTGTATACTTTACCGAATCCGGAGCCGTACTGTAGGTATATCCCTCAGGCACACATCCACCAAATCCATTTTCATATTCATCAATACATCCATCTAAACCGATATCTTCTTCATCCTCCAGCAAGGTGTTTCCGAATGGGAGACCCGCTTCTTTTTTATCTTCAGTATCAAATGCATTATTCCCATTCTGATCCTCGCTGATAAACCCAAGATCAACAAACATTTTCCCCTTATTTCCAAAAAGCCAGATTTCAAAAAATTTGTTCTGAGATTGATTGTAATCACTGGAATAAAAACTTGTGGTAATAGCAGCCCAATTGGAATCGGGATTTACATTCCCAGCCTGTCGGCGAGTGTAATTAAGCTCAAGAATATCCGTTAATTCATTCTGGGCTCTAACACTTGTCTGCTGTTCCGGCCAGATATCTTTCGTCCTGATCTGAGTATAGGGTGAATACCAGAACATAGTGGCTCTATCTCTCTGCACATATCCTGATGGTACAGAAGACCTATGCCAGAACCTTCGGTTGACGGATGGGCTGGTAACACGCTTTGCACCCTCAAAATCATCAATATATGCCACTCCGTTAGCATCTCCAGTTGACGGATTACTCACAGGATTGGGATTGGGATGAACCCTGGCAATTTCCCCTTCAATTGAAAAAGTCGACGGTTTATTTGTCTCAATTAAAGGAAGCCAGTCAAGCGCCTGAGTGATAAAATTTACATCTGTGTTATACTTACCATTCAAGTCCCAGATGAAATTACGTGTGGGTTCGTATCCAACTTCGATTTTTTCATTAATAACGGACTGGTTATAATATAGAGCCGTTCCGCCAATGAATGAGTTTTTACCAATATCCATTTGAGCGCGACTACCCAGTATGGTTTTTTTATCGAACGATACCAATTCATGTTTTTCATAATAAACCTCTATCTCTGCGCCAGGTTCATCATATCCATCTGTTAAAAAGGTTAATGTTCCTGTAAAATAATCGATGACATAATCTTTTCCCTTCTGGAGAAGGCTCCCATTTAACCGAACTTCCTCACTTCCTTCTACAAGCATAAATCCACCAAGATTAATAGTTGCGCTTTTATTTGTATATTCTGCTATGATGTCAAATTGACTTTCGTTCCGTATTTGTTGATTGTTCGAACTTCGGTACATAGAGGCAGAATCTGGAAGGATGGATCGCAAAGCATCATAAGTATTTCCTTCACCGAAATACTCCCCCCCTGCCTTTTCAATGGTATCCATCTCGAATGGATGAAGAAACGGGAAAAATAGTTCCCCTGTTACCATATTAATATGCATTCTATCTACAAGATCATCATTCCCTATATTGCTGTTTTCATCAAATTGATCCAGACCAAACAGCTTGATGAACATATTCCCATTCTCATCCCATTCATCATTCCCCAGGGCACCATTTTTATATTCGATGGAAAGAGTGAATCCCTCTGTATTGATGTTCGTGGCACCTAAGTAATAGACATTTTTGAACATGAGGTTCCAAGTGGGATGATTTGGATTTGGGGTGGAAGGTCTGATTAGTTTTAAATGCAGTGTATCCCCTTCAGTGAGACCACTACTAAGCTCACCTTCATGCCGAAAAATAGAATCACTCTGGACATTCCTAAGTGATAAGGTGTAGGCAACCGCAAGAATTTCATTTTGAAGGGGTGTGGTAAGTCGGATATACCCAAGGTCTTCACTCACGATATAATCGATATTTCGAACCAATCGCTGGAAGAAACTTCCTTCTGTCTCATCCTCGTGATCAGGATTTTTCTCCTGCCAGACATCACCATCTTTAACAGGACCCACATAAGCTTTACCAAAATACGTCCCCGACCCAGCCAGTGCCCCCACTGATCTATAAACCTCAATCTCATTGATAACAACGCCTGCAGAATCAATGAGATGCTTCCCATTCACCAAAGGATAAAAGCTCCAAATGCTTCTGGATGCTGTTTTATTATCATTCCAAATAACACCCCCATCTCTAAATGCTTGATCTACAAAAAAATACTGATTTTTACGATACTGATAATCAGAAATCGTCTGACCTGATGTCTCTGAACCACCTGTGAATTTTTTCTTCTCTTTTTGCGTCCTCTCAATAGATGCGATGGATGTAACATCTACAGGTCCAAACTTCATCACAGATTTCAATCCAAATAATCCTTTATTGCTTCCGGAAAACGAAACATACCGTGTGGAGGGAAGCGATAGCGAAATATTCCCAGCTTCAATTTTTTGAACAATCTCATCCTCTTTACCGGTATAGTGAATCCGAATATTATTTTCCCAATCAAACTCACGTTCACTATCTTCATCCATTAGGACACTTATCCGATCTCCTATTTTTCCTTCGATATTGAGGTTCTGACGCTGGTCAAATTCAATATGCGTCGTTTGAGACTCCCGATAACTTGCTCTGGCAAGATCCTGATCCTGAAAAACCATCTTACCGGAAATATTTACATTTCCTCTCACTCGAAGAGATACACGTCCGGCACCTGTTTCAATTCCAATGACTTCTAAGGATTGGCGTCCCCGTTGTTTTTTTGCTTCCCGGGTTTCTTTCTGAAGTTCATTGTAAAAATTGGTGAGCCTATTCTGAACAAATTGCTGTTGGAAATACCAATCCATCGGCGCTGTGAATGGAACCTTAAAAAATCTGCCATTAACCGTTTCATTAAAGGTAATAAAACTCCAATCACTCGTAATCTCTACCCATCGCTTATCATCATCATATTCCAAGTCAAACAATCCACTTGACATTCGAATGGTATCCAAAGAAAAATATGTCTGAAAAGGATTGTCAGGAAAAGGATTTACAACCCAAGAAGTGGACTGATTAAATACTAATTTTATTCGCAGAAAGGTGCTATCGGCTTGAACTAAGGGGTTCTCAGTTACGATAGGGCGTGAAGATATTGCCTGTCCCTGCTGGCTTGGGAAAAATACCACAGACAGTATTAAAAATAGAAAGACTGTTTTCTTTTCCCCTATTAACCCCTCAAATAAGCGGAATTTAAAGGGGAACCTTTTTATTCTTACCACTTGAAACGTATTGTATAATATTCTCCTCCTGATTCATTCAGGAGAATTAAATCGATAACAGTCTCTCTATACTAATCTCCTATCTCTTGGATTTCTGAAGTTTTATTCTCGGTGGGAATCCATTCCATAGACATTAAATCTAATAATTTTTGAATTGCCTTACCTCGATGACTGATGGCATTTTTTTGTTTCTCTGTCATTTGAGCAAACGTTTTTTTCATTTCAGGGATATAAAAAATAGGATCATAACCGAACCCTTTATCTCCCATCGGTGATTCACTTATCATTCCTTCAACTGCACCTTCCGTCCAGAGTTCCTTTTCCCCATTAAAAAAACATGCTACCGTTCTGAATCGGGCACTTTTATTATCGGGATTAACATCCTCAAGTTCTGAAAGCAATTTACACACATTATCGTTGTATATACAATTTTTACCTGCATAGCGTGCGGAATATACTCCAGGTTTACCACCGAGGGCATCCACTTCTAAACCTGTATCATCAGCAATCGTTGGAATCCCAGTCACACTATAAATAGTTTTTGCTTTGATCAATGCATTATCCAATAATGTCTTACCTGTCTCCTCAATGTGAGGTATCTTCCCATCTGGATCAATATCATCCAACCCCTTTATTTCACAATGCATCTGGCTGAGTATATCTTTTAATTCTTTAAACTTATCCTTATTTCTCGTAGCAAGAAGTATAGTTTTTTTAAACATTCTAGTCTAAAATAAATTTTATTTAAATCAATAAATTCAAATTCATTAAAAATCTAACAAACAAGCTGGCAAACATACCTATTCTCTTTCTGTCAGTCAAGAAAATATTACTATTATAAATGAATAAAGGAAATTTGAAAATTTGTTGTTTTTCGTAGAGTAACAGAGTAATTTTATTTTAGAAATTAGGAGTGATTGATTCATTGGTTCTGACACAGGTTTTTTGAAATAAGTCTTTCGTCATTGGCTCGGTAGCTCAGTCGGTAGAGCAGAGGACTGAAAATCCTTGTGTCGCTGGTTCGATTCCGGCCCGAGCCAC
>CAZVFT010000060.1:0-15807 GCA_964626495.1 uncultured bacterium | reverse complement strand
ACTGAAGTTTCTAATCTTTCCCTCCAGGTTTTGTCTAAGTACATCTATTTGACCAGGTGTTGGAATACAATAGATTAATATCACACCTAAAAGCACAATAAGGTGAGTTTTCCTAATAGATTTCATAAAAGTGTGTCGAATAATTTCAGTAAATATACTCACACCCTATATTACCTTTTTCCAACCAATTGTAGATAAGTGGCGAAATATAACATATCCTGATATGCCAGCTCCGATTAAGAGGACAAAACCTATAATATGTTCTCCTAAGATTAATTTCCCAACTCCGAAAAGGGAGAAAAAGACGAGAACGCATCCTGCTATCCAATCAAGGATTAACTTTAGATAACCACTATCTCCATGAACATGAGGTAACTTTTTAGTAATGGGCGTCCATAAAATTCCTCCAGGGTGAATTTTTTCGTAAAATGAGAGGAGTGTTTTCTCATCCGTTGGCTTTGTTAAGAATGTGACTATAAGCCAGACAATAGTTGACCATCCCACGATGAAAAATAGAGTATAAGGGAATTCAACCATCGGTTTAATGAACGGATAAATTATAAATGGAGCGATTATTGCCGAAATTTCCGACCAGGCATTTATTCTCCACCAGAACCATCGTAAAATGAGTACAAGTCCTATTCCGGCGCTACACTCTAAAATGAAAATCCAGGCATCGCTTATCCTATCAAGTTTTGAAGTGACAAATAGCGATAAAAGCACAATAATGATTGTGATTATTCTTGACACCCGGACGTAGTATTTTTCCTCACCCGTGCGGTAGTAAAAACGGCGGTAAAAATCGTTAACAATATAAGATGTACCCCAGTTTAGTTGAGTAGAGATTGTTGACATATAAGCAGCCAGAAACGATGCCAATAAAAGTCCTAACAGTCCCGAGGGAAGATAATCTCTCATGACCATAACAAATCCTTCCCCTTTGTGAGCCATGTCCAGGTCTGGATAAAGAGCAAGAGAAACAAGTGCTACGATAATCCACGGCCATGGTCGGATAGCATAGTGAGCAATGATGAACCATAAAGTCGCAAACAGGGAATGTTTCTCATCCTTTGTAGACATCATCCGTTGGGCAATATAACCTCCACCTCCAGGCTCTGCACCGGGATACCAGGATGCCCACCACTGGATACCAATATAGGCGATGAAAGCAGCAACGGACATTGACAGGATTCCTCCCATAGAAGAAGTGGTATCTCCTATAGTGGGGGTAAATCGAAATACCCATTCGGGAAGTTGCGCTTTTAATCCAGATATGCCCCCTATTTGAGGTATGTTTACTGCAAGAGCTGCGAGAATAATCGTTCCAACCATAGCTATTGTAAATTGAAAAGCGTCCGTTATTGATACACCCCATAATCCTGCAAGCGATGAATAAATTGCTACAATAAACATAATAAGTCCAACAAGCAGCAAGTGAGAATTAAAATGAAAACCAAGAAATGATATTTCAGTAATACCAAAAAAAGTAGCATGAGGGAATATTACGGAAAGGATTTTGACCATAGCTAAGTTGACCCATCCCATAATGATGATATTCATAAACAGACCCAGGTAGATGGCGCGGAATCCCCTCAGGAATGCTCCAGGTTTGCCCGAGTAGCGGATTTCAGCAAATTCTACATCTGTCATAATCCCTGCTCGTCTCCAGAATCTTGCGAAAAAAAATACGGTCAACATTCCCCCAAACAGCATGTTCCACCATAACCAGTTACCTGCTACACCATTTTTCGCTACCAGTTCAGTTATTGCTAATGGCGTATCGGCAGCAAAAGTTGTAGCTACCATAGTGGTGCCTGCAATGTACCAGGGAAGATTGCGTCCCGTAAGAAAAAATTCGCTTGTGCTCCTGCCAGCTCTGCGAGAGTACAGAATAGCAATTGTCATACTGATGACAAAATATAATAAAATAATTGTCCAATCTAATAAGGGAAGTTCCATTAGTTTACTTCATATTTCCCATATTTTTCGGCAAGTTGTACCAGTAATTGAATTCTTTCTCTCGGAACGTGAGGAGCTATAGAACAGGCTGTACTTAAAATAAAACCTCTAGTAGATTTCCCAGCATTAATTCTTTTTATTATATCATTGGTTAATTCCTGCCAGGATCCTTGAAGTAATGTATGTACGGAGTCAATATTCCCTTTAATAAACATCTCATCTCCAATTCGTCCGATAGCTTCTTCAAGTTCTACATTACCTATTGGAGGAGGATCGAGACATTCCAATCCTGAGGCACCGGATTCTTGCATAATTTCAAGCCTGTCATTAATTGCTCCGCAGGTGTGAATGTAAGCGAATTTTCCCTTATCCTTGATGACTTTGATAATCTGAGATTCGTAAGGAAGAACAAACTCTCGATACATGTTTGTGGAAATAAAACCCATTCCAGCATATGGAGAAGATATTTTTATTGCCTCAACGCGTTTGGTGCATATTTCCGATGATAATTGTACTATTCCATCGGTAAATTTTTGAATAATAGATGTACTCTTTTCCGCATTTTCTATTAGAGCCATCAAAGCATTTTCATAACCAAGATAATCAAGGAAATAGTCAAAAGGAGATGTGACTTCACCATGTATGGAATATACTTGATTAACCCGTTCGTGAATTGAATCAAAAATCGTCAATTTATTATCCAGATCAATTTCAAAATGGAGGTCTTGTGAAACGGGGATATAAGATATTTCATCAGGGATATCCACAATGTTAATATCTTCTATTTTCTTCCTTTCCGTAGCAATCAGATGTTTAACCATCGGTAATTCATCTGGATTAAAAATCATTTCCCTATTCTGAAAGGTTAATATTTCTTTTTCACCATCTCTCTCAAATCTAATGATTTCATCTCGCCAGTTTTTCTTATGTCCGTATAGACTTACCAGAATTCCGTCAAATTTGTATAATTCCCGGAGATTTAATAGACCATCAGCAAATGTGTTCATATCAAACCAGAGTTCAGATGATGATACGTCTAATTGTTGTAACATATGACCAAAACTAAACTGACACATAACAGGGATACGATCTGGCTTTTGTAATTTCATAGCAGCCAGTACACGTTCCCGTGGCGTCATTGTGTTCATTATGGTGTACTTGCAGATATTGGCAAATAGTTATAAATCATAATCCCATCGAAAATGGGACCATTATCTCGAAAGTAATAGTCTAAAAATTTCAACCGAACTGTTTTCCCTGATGCAGATGAAGCGTGAATCAAGTCCTTTTGATTAATAATCATTCCTTCATGTCCAATTGCAATTCCCTTATTGAAGTAAGCCTTTTTCATAAAAGCAACGCCGCACACATCTGGAATTTTAGACAAAAGGTTGTTATTGATTTCACTGTTTGGGATGTAACGAAAAGTAATTTCCCTTTCCCAATCGAGGTTAAGAAATTCGCTTCCATTCTGTTGTCTGTTTAAAATAAGTTTTTGTTTCGTCAGCTTTTCCAGTGGTAATAACTGTTCTGTGATATTCACCGTGTACGGGTTAGCTATAATACGATCCAATGTATAATGCCACCGTGTTTTAAAAGTGGGTATTTTATATCCCTGTAGATTTGGTTTGTAATGTATGATGATCATGTTTTTTTTGGCTTCTTCCCACGAACGACTCTGAACAAAAGCAAGAGTTGTTAAGACGTGACCTGTACAATCAGATACATCGAGTCTGATAATAGGGTCAAGGTCAGGTTCAACTTCCTCTCCGAGTTTGAATATTTCGTAGGGTGTCCCCACACGCCAGATAGTAAAAGCCTTCAATCGTTCGTGAAAATCAGAAAACCTGTAATGAAACTGCGGGAGGATCTTTGAGATTTCCTTTGTATTGAGTGTCCAAGGTCTTGGTAGGGAATTAAGCCATACATGCAGATGTTTTTGTTCGGTTGGAAAATAGACGACCAAAATGATAGCAATAAGCAAGATAAAAATTGTTACGATCGGTACTCTTTTTATCATTGAGTCTACTCCAGAAACCGCTAATCAGTCAAAAGTCTGACAGGTTTACGCTAATTTTCGCTAATCAGTCAAGAGCCTGACAGGTATCGAAACGCTATCTTCAACAATATATGAAGCCTAGAAATCCCATATTTCTCGCAAAGGGAGAAAAGACCTTTTCTGGGGGGACTCATCATTGTTAAGACGGGTTTAATTATCAATCCATCTATCACGCCATTGAAGATTCGGATTTTGTTTTTGAGTTTTTAATGTTTCATAAACGGCGGAATGTAATCGCTGACGCCAATCGAAATATTTTGGATCCTTCCATTCTCGATTGGGATGTACAGCATTTGTAAGAAGAATAACAAAAACCTGACTATCAGGATCAATCCAGAGTGATGTTCCGGTAAAACCAGTATGACCAAAACTTTTGTCACTTAAATAAACTCCTCCTGAAGCCTTCCCCGATGGACTGTCCCAACCTAAACATCGGGAATTATCAGGAATTACATTGGCACAGTTGGTGAATAGTTCCACTGTTTGGGGCCGAAACAGAGAAGTATCATCGTACATACCTTTATTCAACATCATCTGAGCGAATATGGCTAAATCGGATGCTGTGGAAAATAATCCCGAATGTCCTGTTACACCACCTAAACTATAACTATTTTCATCATGAACATGACCACGGATAAAAGCACCCTCTTCTTCACTGTATTCTGTTGGTACGATCCGATTCATACGACTGGCGGGTGGGTTGTAATATGTCGAATTCATACCAAGTGGCTCGAAAATAGTTTCCTGTACAAATTGATTTAGTTGTTTTCCACTTACTTCTTCGATAATCTTACCCAATAAAATCAAACCGATATCAGAATAAGTATATTGCACTCCTGGAATGGTATCCAGGGTAGTAGAGTAGATGCTGTCTAATCGTGTTTGAATAGTCCCTTTAATTTTGAAATACTCCTTAAACGGTGGTAAGCCTGAGGTATGTGTCAACAAATGTTTTATTGTGATAGTGGCTTTCAGCTGTGTCTGCTCAGGGGTTGGTCCCTTAAATTCAGGTAAATAGGAAATAACCAAATCCTCCAAATTCAGCTTACCTTCCTCGTAAAGTTTCATTACTGTGGATGTGGTAGCCACTACCTTTGTCACAGAAGCAAGGTCGAATATATCCCCCCGTCGCGTGGGTTCTTTCTTGGCATATGTGTGATACCCAAAAGCTTCATGGATAAATATTTTCCCATCCTTTGCAGCAAGCATAACTCCTCCAGGCCAAGCCGAATCATTTACAGCTTTTTCTAGTAGTTGTGTAACTTGCTCGCTGTTTGCACTAACTTCTTGAGGTAAACACCTCTTTAGTGTTAACCCTCTTCTTTGATATCGTTTTTTTACATTCAGTGGCTTTGCATCAACTGTTAATCCTGTACCAATGGAAACAATACCAGGGATGGTTACAGGTAGTTTTCCACTAATGGGCTGTTTCCCAAGAAGAGCATTCACTAAAGCGTTTTGCATAAGTTCGCTTCCCTGATAGGCACACAGGTAAACGGGTATATTCGGGAAATCCTGAATTAAATAAGGTGTCCCAAAACTATTTAAAATTATACGTCCTGTTTTCGTGATTAATTTTGATATGAATTCGTGCTGTGTCTCCGGTAGAGAAATGACATTTTTCCACGCTTTTGGACTGACAAAAGCGTTAATAACTACCAGTCCATTTTCAGGTATGGAATTTAAAATTGCTCTGGTTACGTCAATATCATCAGACTTATCTAATTGAAACGCTTTAACATTTACTCCTGCTTTAAACAGGTTTGTAGCTACTAAGGTTAAACTATGGTCATATGGATAATCATACAGTTCCACAACATATACTGTATCATTATCAGTCAGTTTTAATGGAACCAGATTATTTTCATTTTTTACCAGTGTGATTGCTTTAGCAGCAATCTCCTTTGCTTTAGTTTTAAATTCAGGTTTGCCAAGCTGTTTGCGAGTGCAATTAACATCTAATATTTTCTGTTTGTGTAAACCCAATTGTTCTTTCAATTTCAACATACGCAGAGCAGCCTCATTGATTCGTTCTTCACTGATAATACCATTTCTCACAGCATCTTCAACGCTATCTATAGATTTCTTAAAACTATGGTTTTGTAAAATTAGATCAATCCCAGAATTAATTGCAGCTGTCAGCGCATACATATCTGTATAGTTTCGTGTTACACCCCCCATCCCCATGGCATCTGTTATGATGGCTCCTTTGAATCCCATTTTATTTCTTAATACTTCTTGAATCCAAAATGGAGATAGCGTAGCAGGTGTTCCTGCATGAGGTTGGTAGTCCGGAGCATGGATATGAGCGATCATCACAAGATCAACTCCATCATCAATTACCTTTTGAAAGGGAAATAATTCGATTTCCTGAAGGCGGTGGGAATCGCTGGGAATAGCAGCTAACGAGGTGTGTGAATCGGTTTCTGTGTCTCCATGACCCGGGAAATGTTTTGCTGTACTTGCCATTCCGTGGTCTTTCAATCCACGAATGAATTCAGTTGCAAATTCAACTACCATTTCTGGATTTTCGCCAAAAGAACGGGTATTGATTATCGGGTTCGCAGGATTATTATTTACATCTACTACCGGAGCAAGAGCGAGACTAATTCCAACTGCCCTCCCCTCAATAGCTGTGATCTTTCCAGCTTCATAAGCATAATGTGGATCACCCGTAGCTGCAATAGCCATCATAGGGGGTAAAGGTGTACCACCGGGAAAGCGATGGTGTAAGCCATATTCAAGATCTGCATCAAACAATATAGGAACTTTCGACATATGTTGCATCTGGTTCATCATTGTCAGAGAAGTACCCGCATCTCCCCTCCAGAGATGAATTCCCCCTATCCCATCTGTTTTGATAAGCTTTTTAATTTCTTTCCATTTTACACTTTCTTCATTGAGAAAGCTCATATCCATGTAATAAAACATTATCTGGGCTATTTTCTCACGAAGTGTTAACTCATCCAATGTCTTTTCAGCCCAGGATGGCGTGGGTTGAATGACAAAAGGAACAGTGCAGCTTCCAATAAATAGGAGCAGCATTATAGAAATGGACATTTTTTTTGCTAATGTGATCATTTTTAGTAATGTGTAGTTTGACGGAATTTGAGTTTCTTTAGAATCATCTTTCATGTGTTAGCACCGCGTTACAATACTAATTTTGGTTGTTGTACATTTGTGTTTTAATATCCAAATGATAAGGTATTAGGCTAACGAATCTACACGTAGCGAGACATTTTATCAACGCCTAACATTAAAATTTCTATATTCTGTTTACTTATTCAATTATAAATTTGCATTGTTATGGTTCGATTTTCAAATACTGAAAAGGTATTCTTCAACAATTCTAGAAGGGATATTCCAAAAACTAATATTCCTTATATCGTTGCAGATAATTTCCCTAAACTTGGCGTTTTTACTGCTCTCCGTTTTCTTGAATGGACTCATGATAACCCTGAGGGGGTTATAAGTCTCCCAACCGGAAAAACACCTGAATATTTTATAAAGTGGGTAATACATCTTCTTGAGCATTGGAATGATAAGAAACTCACCAAACTTCGCCACAAGTCAGGACTTTTAATAAAAAATAAACCCGAATTAAAGGGATTACAATTTATTCAGATTGATGAGTTTTATCCGATTAATCCAACACAACATAATAGTTTCTACCATTATGTCAACAAGTATTACATACAGGGTTTTGGGCTGGAAAAATCAAGAGCTCAGTTAATAAATTGTGAAGATATACCCCGACCGGCTGGGTTTTCATTACGACAAATATTTCCAGATAATCGAGTAGATTTATCTCTGCGAGTTCGTGAATATAGAATTGATCAAGAAAAACTTCAGCAGAAAGCAATAAGGCTGGTGGATCAATGGTGTGCGGAATATGAAGATAAAATCCGTAGTAAAGGTGGGATTGGGTTTTTTCTTGGAGGAATTGGTCCTGATGGTCATATCGCATTTAATGTACGGGGTTCTGATCACAATTCTACGACACGTCTTACTGAAACGAATTTTGAAACACAGGCTGCAGCTGCGGTAGACTTGGGAGGAATAGAAATTTCTCGGAATCGCTTGGTGATTACAATTGGTCTCTCTACTATTACTTATAACCCCGATATGGTAGCAATTATTACTGCTGCCGGGGAAGCAAAAGCTGATGTTGTTGCAAAGTCTCTCGAATCTAAACCAACAATCATATATCCAGCGACGGCTTTACATAAATTATCTGAAAGCAGGTTTTATCTTACTAAGGGTGCATCCTCAAAGTTGCAGGAAAGCGTTAAGAGTTACTATAGTAAGGTGAGTTGGACAAAGGAAAAAACTGAACGAGCAGTTATTGACCTCTGTGTAAAATCAAACTTGTATGGGAGTAAATTGACTGAAGAGATATTAGAGAATGACCCGGATACCAATCTTATTCCTGATGTTAGCATTAAGACAGTCAATGAAGTTATTTCGTCTCTCCGGCGAAAAATTGGTAGAGGATTAAAATCTGATAAACATGAGGTGTTTCTTCACACTGGTCCTCATCATGACGATATTATGTTAGCTTATTTACCTCATATTGTCCACTTGGTTAGATCTCCTTTAAATACACACTATTTTTCAATTTTAACTTCCGGATTTACTTCTGTAACTAACGATTATCTCCGTAGGATCCTTGTTAATACAAAATATTTCCTCGATGAGGGACGAATTGAAATGACAGCATATCCTGATTTCTTTGATGAAGGATATAAGTATAAATGGGACAAAGATGTCTATCACTATCTCGACCGTGTTGCAGGAAATAATAAAGAAGGTCAGAAGAGAGGAATAAGTCACAGGGTTGTAAGAGGTATTGTAGAAATCTATCGAGTTGGTAGTGTGGACCAATTACGTAAAAAAATAGACGGTATTATTTCCTATATCGATGGTTGTTATGATGGTGAAAAGAATCTATCTGATATTCAACAACTAAAAGGAATGCTAAGGGAATTTGAAGAGGAGCTGGTCTGGGCACATTATGGTATTCAAGTGAGAAATGTTCATCATCTTAGATTAGGTTTTTATACAGGGGAAGTGTTTAATGAAATCCCCGACAGGTCACGAGATGTAGAACCTTTTCTGAGGCTGTTGAAAAAAGTTAAACCTACGATTTTAACACTTTCTTTAGATCTGGAAGGAAGCGGACCAGATACCCATTATAAAGTACTACAAACCATTGCCGAAGCAGTTCGAGAATGGAGAAAGACCCACGATGTATCTACATTTAGGATCTGGGGTTACCGGAATGTATGGTATCGGTTTCACCCTTCTGAAGCAGATATAATTGTCCCTGTTTCGCTGAATTCAATGGCTGTTTTAAGAGATACATTTATGACCTGTTATCTGAGCCAGAAGGAAGCTTCTTTTCCCAGCTATGAATTGGATGGTCCATTTTGTGATCTTGCTCAGAAAATTTGGGTAGAACAACATCAGCTGCTGGAACTTGTTTTAGGGAGGGATTATTGGTATCAGAACGACCATCCACAATTGAGAGCTACTCATGGTGTGGTTTTTCTGAAAGAGATGAATGTAGATGCATTTCTTGGAGAAGCGAGAAGACTGGAACAATCTATGGAAACACAAATTGCATGATTTCCCTTTTTTTATTTATAATTACTCCCATACATTATCGTGAATATCTGACATTTCATTTACTAATAGATAGGATTTATTTATGAATAATATCATCACGAGTATCGTTGTACATCTCCCTACCGAGGACCACCAGACTATCTCACAGGTTGTTTCTACCATCCAGTCTATCTTGGACCAGACCAATCCTCGGTTTGAGTTAATTCTGCTTCAAGAAAAAAATGATATTACTCAAATAATGGAGCAGTTAGAGATTATTCGTCCTTTTCAAATAATCCCCAAGCAGGATTTATCGTATCCATCTCATTTTAACCAAGCTATCAAAACAGCAAAGGGAGATTATATTCTATATTGTGATAATCGGGAAGGGTCCATCTATTTGAAACGTGCAGCACTCGATACTTTTTTAATGACAGTTAGGAGAAATCCTGACGCGGGTATGGTATACAGTGATTATGAACTTGAGGATGGCAATAAGGTAGAAATTGTTAGACTGTTAAAGTATCATGAAGGACGTCTTCGTGATAATCAGGATTATGGAAAGGTGTTTTTATTCTCTAGGGGAGCGCTGAAATCCGCTGGTCTTTTTGATGAGCAATTGAGGTACAATATTTCCTATGATATCAGACTTAAAATTGCTGAGATTTTTGACCTTGTGCATATCGCTAACAAAAGTGATGGTGCGCTATATCATGTGGTTTCAGCCAGTAAAGAATTTAATGTGTTCGATTATTTAATTGCAGGGAGAGAGGTTCAATTAGAAGCAGAGAAAATCTTAACGGGGCATTTAAAGCGTATCGGGGCGTATCTATCGCCGGAAGATGGCTACAGGAAACGTGAATCATTTGCGGATGTATTTCCGTTAAAAGCTTCAATTATCATTCCCGTTAACAATCGCCCAGATTTTATCGGTCCCGCAATAGAAAGTGTTTTGAATCAGACCATTCAGGATATTGAAGTGATTGTCGTTGTAAATGGGGGAAATGATGATCTAACCAGTTCTGAAGTGAAACGATATCAGCACGGTGGAGACCTGTATAATCCAGATAAACCGGATGTTATACTAAAAGTTATCGACATCAATAATATTGGGCTTTGTTTGAATCTTGGTGTAGAGATTGCACGTGGCAAGTATTATGTTCAGCTTGATTCTGACGATAGATTAAAACCGGATGCAGTTGAGAAAATTATGGCTGTATTTGACTCTGATCCACACATAGGAATGGTTATCGGATCCTACGAGGTCTGGGAGAAACGCAACGATACAGGAGAAATCATACGGTTGGAAGATATTCCAGTAGTAACCCACGACGAATGGACTGAGGAAAATGGTCGAAATAATTTACTGCGGATCAACGGGGCTGGTGCCCCTCGGTCAATCCCCATCCATATTATTAAAGAAATGGGTTACTTCGGGATTAATGACGCACCATTTGCCCTAAACTATGGGGAAGATTATGATATGGTCCTCCGTATCAGTGAACGATACCGGATTGGTCGGATATATGAGCCAATCTATGAGGTGATACGCCACAGCGGTGGAACCGATCACAGTATCGATCAACTGACTATAGACCGGAATGACGAAACGAAAGATTGGATGCGTCTGGAAGCCATCCGGAGACGGCAAAAACTGAATATTGGTAAATAGACTTAAGGGATGTCAATGTTAATAATAGGTCTCGATGGGGGTGCCTCTAAAATAAGCGGATGGGAGGTTTTGAGAAATGATATTGAAGGAACCTTCTCTATTGGTGAATTGAACACACAGCAGCAATACCATAAACAATCAATATTTATACCTGATTTTCAACCTGTGAATATTAATATCCAACTGGATGAGCTTAAGTCTAATCAAATTCATATTACTGATGAAGAACGTCAGCAAGGACAGGCTTATATTCGCTCCTGTGCAGAAGTGGTGATGGAGCTGGTCGAAAAAAGAAGAACGTCCCATGTTCTCATCGGCATTGGTATGCCGGGATTAAAAACAAAGGATAAACGAGGAATTGGTGTACTGGCAAACGGTCCAAGAATGCCAGGTTACTGTCTGGATGTTGAAAATGAGCTACAAGAAGCAGGCGTGAAACTTGAATATCCTATTCATCACATGGGCAGTGATGCTGACTATTGCGGATTGGGTGAAGAATATTTTGAATCGGGGGGATTCCGTCATGTTGATAATGCCTATTATCTTGGAGGTGGAACAGGCACTGCTGATGCATTAAAATTACATGGTAAACTTGTACCTCTTGATCAAACCAAAAACTGGTTAGCAAAAACCTGGGAATTGCAAAACGATAGGGGTTATTCATTAGAAAGGTTCGCATCAGCTAACGGGATTCAAAAACTGTACAGTGACTATGCCAATCTTCCTGTTTCTGAACTGAATGAACAAAGAATTTTCCCACCCCAGATTTTTAAACTGGCTATGAATGGCGAAAAAGAAGCGCTTCATCTGTTTTCCGATGTAAGTTACTGGTTGGCTGAACTCCTCTTTGAACGAATTTCTACAACGTATGTCGGTTGGCAGAATAGATTTTCGTTTGTAAATCCCAACCGAACCCTTCCTGTAAAAGAACATCCATTCCACGGTACTCTGTTTGATACTCTGATATTAGGACAACGGCTGGCTGACCTTATGGAAAGTGCTCAGAGAACTGGTATTCTGTGGGAACCATTCTTACGGCACCTGACAGATCTAATACAAACATCGTCTGTTATGGATGAAAAGGCAAAAAGACATTATATAAAAAATGAGATATTTGACACAAACAGAATCCACATCTCCAAACTGCGAGAAGCTCCTGCATTAGGAGCGGGTGTGGATGCTTATTGTTACTATCAAAGGAATTCAAAACAATAATGGTCGCCCGCCGAATTCCAAGCAGCGAACCCACAATCCGGGTTGGGATTATTTTACCTGAAGATGAACAAACCTGTCTGAATATCAATTTACTCGACCCGGCTAAGTACCGGCTTGTAACTCATACCAGAACAATTGAGTTATCTTCCGTATCAACGATTACTCGTGTGGAAATCAATAATAAAGGTTTATTAGTTGTCGGTTCTAATATTGATGAAGTTTTTCCATCCAAATTCACAATTCAACGGAAAAATCAAAGTGAAGAACTAATATCAAAAAATATAATTCAAATTTATCCCATAGTAGCCGGACGGAATTTCCATTGGCGGAAAGAAGTTACAGCAAAGCTGCCGGGAAATATTGAATTTAATGTTCGAAATGGATTCTTGATGGTTATCAATGAGGTACCTCTTGAACAATATCTCATGTGCGTAGCCACCAGTGAAATGAGTTCAGCTTGCCCTACAACTTTTATTGAGGCACAGACGATCGTAGCTCGCTCATGGTTCTTGGCTAAAGCTGAACAAAAACATTCTGATTTGGGAATTGATGTATGTAATGATGACTGCTGCCAAAGGTATCAGGGGACTGGAAATCTAACAGATCATTCTGTGAAAGGGACAACATCCACATATGGACAGGTATTGATGTATGATGGTAAAATCTGTGATGCTCGTTATTCCAAATCGTGTGGAGGGACGACAGAGCGGTTTGAGAATATCTGGGAGGGTGATCCGGTACCATATCTGCAAAATATTCCAGATATGCCTAGTGAAGTTAGCTGGACTAATTTCACTCTATCAAACGAAACTGAGGCAAAAAAGTGGATTCTATCCCGTCCAAAAACTTATTGCAGCCCCCGCTATGTTCCCGAAATACAACTAAAAAAGTACATTGGAAGCGTGGATGAAGAACGCAATTATTATCGTTGGTCGCTTGAATATTCTCAACGTGAGATTACGGATTTGATTAATCACAAACTATTCCTGAATGTTCGTTCGATATTGGGTTTTATCCCCCAAAAACGCGGAGCATCCGCTCGGTTGATAGAGTTGGGTATACGGTATATTAATCCGAACAATCAGGAAGGTTTACATCATTTACGATCAGAATATGAAATTCGACAGGTGCTACATCCCCAATTTTTATATAGTTCCGCTCTGATTGTAATCCCCGAAAAAGTTCAGGTTGGTATCCCAGGTAGGTTCAAATTCGCTGGAGCTGGATGGGGGCACGGCGTTGGTATGTGCCAGATAGGAGCATTGGGAATGGCTCAAATGGGGCATAGCACTAAAGATATTTTAACACACTATTATCCCGGATCAAGTTTGAACAAAATTTATTCGTAATGCTGAGAACAGTAATGTTTGATAATTCAAAAAGGAGAAAAGAAATCAGCAAAAGATCTCCATGGTGGTGGGTACCCAGCTTGTACTATGCAGAAGGAATTCCTTACGTCGTAGTAATGCTTGTCTCGGTAGTTTTTTATAAGCGGATGGGTTTAAATAATACGGAAATTGCCTTTTATACAAGCTGGCTTTATTTGCCATGGGTTATCAAACCGCTCTGGAGTCCTCTTGTGGATATTTTAAAGACAAAGCGGTTCTGGATTGTTATCATGCAGTTGTTAATTGGAGCTGGACTTGGTGGTGTTGCTCTCACGATTCCGTTACCAAATTTTTTCAAAATCACGCTGGGGTTTTTCTGGCTTTTAGCTTTCAGTTCTGCCACTCATGATATCGCTGCAGACGGATTCTATATGCTGGGGCTTTCTCAACATAAGCAAGCTTGGTTCGTCGGCATCCGCAGTACATTTTACCGGTTTGCTATGATCACTGGACAGGGACTGTTGATTATGTTCGCCGGTTATTTTGAGAGTCATACAGGATTGGCTGATGTGAATACCAAAGTTATAGCCACCACGAATACGCAAGTTGAATCAATAATAAACGCAGATTCAATGAATGTTACTGAAAATAATGAGAATCTTAGAATTATTTGTAAACCAGAAGCTCTAAAAATAAGTACAGTCCTAAGATCAAAAACAGAAATTGATTCCATCATTCAATTTGCCCAGGATTGGAATATTGCTCAGAATCATGTAGAAAAGAATATAGAAACTGAAGAAATGGATATTCAGGTAAAATCTATTTCGTTGTGGGAGAAATACGTTACTGAAAATGTACAGTCATTTTTAACGGAATATTTCCCGGATGAATGTGAAGGTGAGTATGGTGTCAGTGGAAATGTGGGAATATTTTATTTCCAATTATCAGCAAGCCCTGATTCAAGTGAAGAAGTTGTTGTTAACTTTGGTCATAAGAAAGGTGATAAAAGTATCTCCTTAGTTGAAGGGAATCGAATTGTTTTCAATGATCAAAATTGGAATATACCTGCCCTTGCAGTAATCCAGCTTGACTCAAAATTAAAAACTTCTACAGATGCAATATTCAGAGCCACCTCTGGCAATATACCTTTAGCATGGCTAATTACTTTTACCACCATAGCTATACTTTTTATCATCTTTTTCATCTATCACAAATTCATTCTTCCATATCCTTCGCAGGATTCTCAAACGAAGTCTGAATCCAGGCAATTCTTTAATAATTTTATTAACACATTTATCCAGTTTTTTAAAAAGGACAAGATCGGTGTAATCATTGCTTTTATCCTGATATATCGTTTCGGTGAGGCACAATTGGTTAAAATCGCTCCTCTATTTATGCTGGATGCAACAGAGGTTTGTGGTCTCGCTCTGACAACTGGACAATATGGTTTCGTTTATGGCACCCTTGGAATGATTATGCTAACCCTTGGTGGCATTTTAGGGGGATTCGTAGCTGCAAAACATGGATTAAAATTCTGGATATGGTGGATGGCTCTTGCTATGAAATTACCCGATATTGTCTACGTGTACTTATCCTACAATTTACCGGATAGTTATTTAATTATCAGTACTTGTGTCGGAATTGAACAGTTTGGATATGGTTTTGGATTTACAGCATATATGCTCTTTATGATATCCGTAGCTGAAGGTGAACATAAAACGGCACACTACGCTATCTGCACTGGATTCATGGCGCTGGGTATGATGATCCCCGGTATGTTCAGCGGGTGGCTGCAGGAGATTATAGGATATCAACACTTCTTTATCTGGGTACTGTTGGCTACAATTCCAGGATTTATTTTAATTAAATTCATTCCTATTGATACGGAGTTTGGAAAAAAGATTGAAAAGAGTAAATAGGGTCTGCTGAAAAACGATAAAAGCAATAGATAACGGCTTGATATTATT
>CAZVFT010000059.1:0-15964 GCA_964626495.1 uncultured bacterium | reverse complement strand
ACACACGATTTGTGTTCAACAGGAAAACACCTTTATCAGCAGACCCTAATTAGAATTTAGTGGGAGTATGAAAAGAAAAATAAATAATGTATTAATCAGCAATCAATTAGTGTGTTTTCCAATCTCCCCGAGAGAAATGTTTCAACAAAAGTTAATGCTAAATTATAATTGAAAGGGCAGCGAATTCGGTCGTTGCCATTTCTTTGTTTTGAGGGTAGATACCGGTAAATAATTTCAAGCTGTACGGGCCGACGAGAACTGGGGCTGGATTACTATGGTTTATACTCGTGTGATGCAAAAAGGAACTTTGACAGTAAAAAGTTCCCTGGATTAATCGGTTTAGAAAATACTCAGCAAGCTCACTCCTCTTTCCCCATCTTTTCACTTATGCGTTTTACATCCTCCACCGAGTTGATGGAGACTTCCTTCAAATATTCCAGGTGGATAGATTTGAAAGCGAAGCGAATTTCCAGCTGTCGGATATATTGGGAAAGATCAAGGGGAAAGTGAGCGGTTTTCAGAGCTACTGCCTTCAGGGGATAGTCCGGGAAGGTTTTATCAAGGGTATGAAGAGTTTGATGGCTGTCAATCAATTGTTGTCGTGTTTCCTGAATGTGGTGAAGAAAGACCGTTTTTAAAAATTCCCACGGGGCGGTATCATCACTTATTTCCTCCAAAAATCTGTAGCCGCAATCGAAAGCCTTGAGAAACAGCTGTCCATAAGTTCGACCTTTAAGAGTGTCCTGTAAAAATTGCTCCACGTGTTGCTTTCTTTCGGTCACAAATTTTGACCAAATCCGAAAATATGGACGATAAAGAAAGTAGCCAAAGGGGGTTTTGAATGAATTTTTTCTGTTGAAGAAACTTTTTACTTCATATGTTAGCTTTCGGAGATGCTGGCGGACATCATCAGGGAAAAGGTGGATGATGTCTGAGATATTGTTGATGTTCTCGTCTTTTAGAAATTCCAACGGGATTTCAAGTTCACTGGAGTGAATGGAATAGGATTTCTCCACACCATGGACATTGATAGAAATAAAAGCTCCCAGGTCACTCATCTTGAGAAGATTGTCCAAAGCACGATCAAATTCCGGTAATGTGGAAATTGAGGGGAGGGAAGGTTCAGAGACCAGCTCAGGAAAAAGAACAAGTTGTCGCAAGCCTTCTTGTTTCAACATGATAGTATAAATTACTTTAAACATTTACAAATTACAAGAAACATAGAACCCCTTATGATTTATCATTACCTCTATACTGCTTTGGAACTTTTAACCTGACTCTTAGTTTTTTCCCTGACTCATTCCCTAAAGTTTATCAATTGAATATCGGAGTGAATAGTGCTAAATTTTGTTCGAAGGAATATTAAATACAGGAGGTAAAAACTTTAGTCTTTTGACATAGGAATTTTTTGATTTAACCTGAAAATATTGTATAGTATCTATGGCGAAAAAAATTAAAAGTGTAGAAGGTGTGGTCATACGGTTTGCCGGTGATTCTGGAGATGGAATGCAACTTACAGGCACCCGATTTTCTGAGACTACAGCCATTGTAGGAAATGATTTGAGCACCCTTCCTGATTATCCTGCTGAAATTCGAGCACCAGCTGGAACGTTGGCTGGCGTAAGCGCTTTCCAATTGCAGTTCAGCGCCAGGGATATTCACACACCCGGGGATCAGCCGGATGTATTGGTGGCGATGAATCCCGCATCTCTGAAGGTGCATCTTCCTGATCTTGTGCCCAATGGAACCATCATTGTGAATAGCAATACCTTTTCAAAAAAGTATCTGAAGTTAGCGGGATATGAGTCTAATCCTCTGGAAGACGAATCCTTAAAAGAGTACACCCTGTACTCCATCGAAATGAGCCGATTGGTGGAAAATGCCTGCAGGGATCTGAATCTACCAGCAGGAACAGTAGGCAGAACTAAGAATATGTTTGCCCTGGGATTGTGTTATTGGATATATAACCAGCCATTAGAACCTACGATCAAATGGTTGAAAATAAAATTTTCTAAAAAGCCTAACCTTGTGGAAGCAAATACCCGGGCACTTCATGCCGGTTATGCCTATGGAGAGACGGAAAGAATTTTTTCTACCGTCTATAAAGTCGAAGCAGCCAAGCTTGCCCCCGGGGAATATCGGAACATCAATGGTAACTATGCTCTCAGTCTGGGACTTCTGGCGGCATCGATCAAATCGAACCTGCCCTTATTTTATGGTGGTTATCCCATCACACCCGCCACTGACATTCTTCATAAACTTGCCAGTTTCCGGAATTTTGGTGTGAAAACACTCCAGGCTGAAGATGAGATCGCCGGAATATCTGCTGCTATTGGAGCAGCTTTTGCAGGAAATCTCGCTACAACTGCTACCTCAGGACCGGGGATGGCTCTTAAGTCAGAGGCTCTCGGACTGGCAGTGATGGCAGAATTACCCCTGGTGGTGATCAATGTTCAGCGGGGTGGACCCAGCACAGGACTTCCCACCAAAACTGAGCAGTCTGATCTCTTTCAGGCGGTGATGGGCAGAAACGGGGAGTCTCCCATTCCCGTCATAGCTCCCGCTACACCGGGGGATTGTTTCAACGTCGCTTATGAAGCTTGTCGAATTGCCATCAAGTATATGACACCCGTTATTGTGCTGTCTGATGGATACCTTGGTAACGGATCTGAACCATGGTTGATACCCAATATTGATCATCTTCCCGAGATCAAGGTTAATTTTGTAGAACTGAGTAAAGATACTTTTATGCCCTATTTTCGCGATGAAACTAACCTGGCGAGAAACTGGGCAATTCCAGGAACGGTTGGGTTGGAACATCGTATTGGCGGATTGGAAAAGGAAGATATCACCGGGGACATCAGTTACGATCCTGAGAATCACCAGAAGATGGTACAGCTTCGATCTCAAAAGGTAGAGAATGTGGTAAATGAGATGGAACCGACTACCATATTTGGTTCAGAAAACGGCGACCTGCTTGTTCTCAGCTGGGGAAGCAGTGAAGGTGCCTGTCGGACGGCGGTGGAGCGCATAATAGACCATGGGAAATCGGTAAGTCATATTCATCTTCGGTGGGTAAATCCTTTACCTGGAGACCTGGGAGAAATTCTCATTCGTTTCAAACAGATTCTCATTCCGGAAATCAATATGGGACAGCTATCAAAAATTATTCGGGCAGAGTACTTGGTAGATGCGAAGGGTCTCAATCTCGTTAAGGGAAAACCTTTTCGTGCAGGCGAAATTGAAAAAGCAATCACAGAATTGATTTGGTGACCTATGGCTAAATCAGAACTGATAAAACCACAACCTCTGACTCGAATGGATTTTGTTTCGGATCAGACTGTCCGCTGGTGTCCGGGATGTGGGAATTATTCTATCCTGGCACAAACCCAGCGTAAATTTCCTGATTTCGGGATATCGAAAGAAAAATTCGTATTTATTTCCGGGATTGGATGTTCCAGTCGGTTTCCTTACTATATTGATACGTACGGATTTCATACGATTCACGGTCGGGCTCCTGCTATTGCAGCGGGGGTCAAGCTGGCAAATCCTGAACTGTCCGTGTGGGTGGTGACCGGAGACGGAGATGCCCTCTCCATTGGGGGGAATCATACCATCCATCTCATGCGACGGAATCTGGATATCAATCTCTTAATGTTTAACAACCGGATTTATGGATTGACTAAGGGACAATATTCTCCCACTTCTGAACTGGGTAAAGTAACAACATCAACCCCTATGGGTTCTCTGGACAGACCTTTCAATCCACCAGCTCTTGCCCTTGGAGCAGATGCCACATTTGTGGCTCGGACGATTGATCGGGAAACACATCATATGCAGAATATAATCTCCCGCGCATATTACCATCACGGAACATCTTTCCTTGAAATTTACCAGAACTGTCTGATTTTTAACGATGGGGAATTTCGATTCCTCACCGATAAGAACACCAAGGACGACCACGTGTTGATCCTGGAACATGGAAAGCCAATGCTTTTTGGAAAAGAAAGGAACAAAGGGATTCACCTGGATGGAAATGTCCCGAAAGTGATCGAATTAGGAGATGAGTGGGGTAAGAATGATGTACTAATACACGATGAAACGGACTGGATTATTGCATCTATTCTCAGTCATTTTACCTATCGGGGTGATCTACCCACGCCCATCGGAGTTCTTTACGCCGTGGACGAACCTGTATATGAAGATATGCTCGACAACCAGATTCAAAAGGCAATGAAGAGTCAGAGAAAGGGGGATTTTAAAAAATTGGTAATGTCCGGTGGCATCTGGCATGTTGAGTAGTCCAAGGTATCAATTAAATATTTTTAGTAAATGGAGGTAAAAATGGGATTTGAACTAAATGTTGATAATTTCCGGGATGCAGTCGTTGAGCTGATCCGTCTCACATCCGCTGATCTTCCCGAGGACGTTATTGAAGCCATGCGTCAGGCACAGGAAAATGAAGAAGACGGCAGTCCAGCTCAGTCGGTACTGGGCGTTATGCTTCAAAACGCCACCATGGCAAAGAAGGACAGCACCCCAGTCTGCCAGGATACGGGTACTAATATTCATTATGTAACTATCCCGGAAGGGATTTCCTTGCGTAAGGTGGAAAATGCCATTATTGAAGCCACGAAAATTGCAACTCAGAAGGCTATTTTACGTCCTAATGCCGTGGATTCGGTGAGCGGAAAAAATTCCGGGGATAACACGGGAGTGATGTCACCATATATTCATTTTGAAGAGTGGGATCAACCAGCCATAAAGATTCAGCTCGCATTGAAGGGAGGCGGAAGTGAGAATGTGTCGGCACAATATAAACTTCCTAATAATCGGTTAAAGGCAGGCAGAAACCTGGAAGGTGTCTACAAATGTGTTGTGGATGCCGTCACCCAGGCACAGGGATTGGGATGTGCACCGGGAGTGATAGGTGTTGGTATTGGCGGGGATCGTGTCATCGGAACGATCATTGCGAAAAAACAACTGTTCAGGAAACTTACGGATACAAATCCAGATTTTGAGCTGGCAAAGATGGAGGAGAGATTGTACACAGATTTGAATAAATTGGGAATAGGACCCATGGGATTTGGTGGAAAGACGACTGTCCTGGGAGTCAAAATTGGATCTGCCCACCGGTTACCAGCATCGTTTTTTGTTTCCATTGCCTATATGTGCTGGGCGGATCGCCGTCATACTATGGTCTTTTCAGAAAAGGAGGTGATTTATGATTAAATTACAGCTTCCTGTCACAGAGCAAGATATTCGTGAGTTAAAGGTGGGAGATGAGGTTAGTTTGACTGGAATTATGGTAACCGGTCGGGATGCCGCCCATGTCTGGATGATTGAGGAAAACCCCGATGAAATCCGGGATTTACTGAAAGGAACAGTAATCTATCATTGTGGCCCTGTGGTGAAAAAAGAAGATGATGAATGGATATTCGTGGCAGCGGGTCCTACGACTTCAATCCGTGAAGAGCCTTATCAGGGAGATGTGCTGAAAGCATATGGTCTTCGTGGTGTCATTGGAAAAGGAGGAATGGGAGAAAAAACGCTGGCAGCGTTGAAAGATCACGGTGCCGTGTATCTTCATGCAGTTGGCGGTGCTGCTACCCTGCTGGCGAAGTCGGTTTTAAAAGTACAGGATGTGATCAAACTGGAAGAGTTTGGTGTTCCGGAAGCGATGTGGGTGCTTGAGGTAAAGGATTTTCCGGTAGTGGTCACTATGGATAGTCATGGTAACTCCCTGCACACAAAGATAAAAGAAAAGTCCAACGAAATGGCAAATGAGTTAATGGGCATATAGCTGAGGAATAGAAAAAGGTGGGTAAAACGTAAGGCTCGCCGTAGGGCCTCTCCCTCTGGGCGTAACGCCCAACGGGCTGAGCCGTTGCCGGAACGGCTAGGACTATGGACTCCCAATGGCGGGACGCCCGGGGCCGAGGCTGCGTAATTCGTAAAACGCCCGCCTGCTCCACTCCGTCTGTCAGCCAGCCCTCCCGACGAGGGAGTAGACTGGTGAGCGGCGGGCAGGTAGCTACTCATTAATGACCGGGGAGTTAAGGAGATTCAAACAATTAACTCGTTCTAGAATGAAAAATTAATGGTAAAGAAGAAAACAAAAAACATTCCCGAGTGGTTTCGAATTATTACTCATGTGTTACTTGTGGGGTTTGTAGTTTTGATTGGTTTGGCGATCTATATCAAAATTCTCTCCGTGGATCTTCCTTCACTCGAGCAGCTGGAAAATTTTGACCCCGATTTAGTAACTCGCATCTATTCTGCTGATGGGGTATTACTCAAGGAACTCTATACCCAGCATCGGGTGTTTGTGGATATGAAAAACATACCTCAACATATGATGGAAGCAGTGACTGCCTCTGAAGACCGTCGATTCCGTTCTCACTGGGGAATCTCTACAAGGGATTTCATCAGAGCAGTCGTGATAAATACCCTCTCCCTGAGTTATCGGCAGGGATTTAGCTCCATTACCCAGCAGTTAGCTCGGAATCTATATGACACTATCGGATTTAGAAAAACCATCACGCGGAAAATTAAGGAAGTTCTAACAGCAATCCAGATTGAAAAGACTTACACAAAAGATGAGATACTTGAAATGTACCTCAACTCCATCCATTTTGGACATGGAACCTACGGTGTTCAAGCGGCTTCCAAGCGGTATTTCCGGAAAAACGCTCAAGATCTCAGTTTAGAGGAATGTGCTCTTCTCGTAGGAGTGCTTCCTGCGCCAGCCCATTATAGTCCTGTCAATCATCCTGAGAAATCAATCAGGCGGAGGAATACCGTTCTCAGGTTGATGAACGAACGTGGATTGATCTCCCAGTCTGAGTATGATGAAGCAAGGGCGATGAAATTGGACGTTGTGGAATCTACAGATGAGAGAGGGATTGCTCCTTACTTTACCGAATACATACGTCGGATTCTGGAACAGGAGGACAGGGAACTTGGGGTGGATATTTACCGTGATGGTTTGGAGATTTTCACCACACTGGACAGTAGAATTCAGGCTTTTGCGGAAGAAGCTGTGTTGAAAATGGTGAAAAAAAATCAATCCGTTCTGAACAATCGATTGTACCAGGATCGAGAGGAGTTTGAACAATTATCTTATCTCGGCATCTATCCTGAAGATTCGGTAAAAATGATGCTGGAAGATTCGCTGCCACTCTATCCAGATTTACGGGATAAATTGCTGGTACAGACAGCTTTTGTGGCTATAGATCCAGCTACAGGAGAAATCAAGGCAATGGTGGGCGGTAGGCCTGATTACTATGATCAGTTTAATCGCGCTATTCAGGCGAAACGTCAACCGGGATCCATCTTTAAACCGTTTATCTATACCGCCGCAATTGATAACGGATATCCTGTTACTAAACAGTTATTGGATCAGCCTGTGGTCTTGAATGTCCAGAATGCCAGTGGAGAGTGGGAGAAGTGGATGCCACAAAACTATGATAGATCTACTGGGGGTCTTACTACACTTCGGGATGGATTGAGATGGTCTAAAAATCTTATTTCCGTTCGGCTGGTTCAGGAACTGATCCCTCCTCAACAGGTGGTTCAACAAGCGAAAGAGATGCACATTACTACTCCCCTCAGGGCTGTGGATGCAATCGCTCTTGGTACTTCTGAAGTCATCCCTCTCGAAGCGACAGCAGCTTATGCCATTTTTGCTAATAAGGGAGTATATTGTAAACCATTCGCCATCAGGAAGATTGTTGACAGATTTGGTGTTATTCTGAAAGAATATGACCCTCAGCGTGAAGAGGTACTAAGTGAGGAAACAGCCTATGTTATGGCGGATTTACTGCAGACAGTCGTGGACAAAGGGACAGGCGGGAGTATCCGTTGGCGGTATCGATTTAATCGTCCGGCTGGTGGAAAGACTGGAACAACCCAAGGATGGACCGACACATGGTTTATTGGGTTCACTCCCGATTTAGCAGCTGGTGTATGGTTTGGTGTGGATGATCCAAGGGTCAGTCTTGGGGAAAAGCAGGATGGCAGTCGCGCAGCTCTTCCAGCTTGGGCAATGTTTATGAAAACGGTTTACGACAGTCTTTATTGGGAATTAAACGATTTTGTGAAACCAGAAGGAGTAGTAGAAATCGATATCTGTAAAATAACGAAAAATCTCCCAACAAAATATTGTCCTATCGAAAAAGAAATATTTATATCAAAATATGCACCGACTAGTTATTGTAAAATTCATAGCGAAGCTGCTACCCGTCGAAATCGCGGGCGGAGTAATTACAATTATTGATTATTTTTTTGTGCGACAAGCTACCAAGCTTGTCGAGTTTTATTACTAATACATATTTCTCACTTCATATTAATAATACAACTGTAATATAATCTGTATTTAACGACATTTATAACTCAAAAATGAGCCAAAATATAGTTAAACTGAAAAATGACCATTTTAAAAATGGCGTTAAGAAATTCTATGAAAATACCGTTAAGAAAAATAAATGCCTGCCCCGCCCGCCTGACATCTTTCGGGCAGGTAGGGAAGAAATACCGTGCTGGGGTTTGAATCCGGCGGCTGCCGGATGAGTTTTTATTTTTTAGGTGTTTTTGTAGAATTTTAGCAACATTTTTAAACCGATCTTGATTTTTTGGTACTTTTGTATCTCCGAAGGAGTCCGGCTGCCGACGGACAAGACAAAAGTACAAATAGATTATTTGGAGCAATGTCAACGAATGTTAAGAAAGTAAAAGTGATTTATATTTCACCCTTTCAGGGTTTGAAATCATATTGTATAAACAGCTAAGAATCATTACATCCCTTCAGGATTTACCTTTTATATCGGATACAAAGTTTTGAGAGGAATACCTGTTTACCATAGCAAAACACAGGAATAACGAAGGATTTACAAAACATAAGAGGTTATAAATCACGTTTTGAAGTGAGAAATGTTAGTTACTAAGTTTAGCCAATATTCGACAGGCAGGTCCTCTCTTAAGCTACTGGTAGAGTTGCTTGTCGTACTTCCCTATCACAAAAAAAGGACGAGGGGTGGCGGGGGTGTCTCACCAATTTTAATGGTTTTTGTCAGTTTGGATTTAATACGGTTAACTCTCGACTTTTCATTTCCAAAACAGGTAGCAATGACCTGACCCTTTTTGACTTGTTCCCCTATTTTTTTGTGGAAACGAATACCGCCACTGTTGTCTTTATTACGTTTTCCGTGGTGGTGGAGGATTGTGAGATCATTTACGCTTAACCCTATTTGGAATGTGTCCATAGAAACAATATATCCATCATGATTTGCTGTAAGTTCACCAACATAACGTGGTTTTTTGTACATATCCGGGTTTTCGATGAAAGAGGGATCACCACCGTGTGCTTTTACCATTTCTACAAATTTTTTGTATGCACTTCCATTGGAAAGGTGCCGCCGCTGGATGTTTTCGGCTTCTTCCTTGTCTTTCGCTATTTTTGATTGGAGCAAAAGAGAATTCCCCAGAGTATACGTTACATCCATAAGGTCATCAGATCCTTTTCCTTGCAGCGCTTGGATACATTCTTTGATTTCACACCACAATCCAGCATATTCTCCTAAAGGTTGATCCATATTGGTAAAAATGATATTTGTGGAAACACCAAAATATTCGCCTGCCATCTTGAGTTTTTCTGCCAGCTCATTTGCCTCCTCCATATCGTGCATAAAAGCACCAGCTCCCACCTTGAGGTCAATAACAAGCCCCTGAATTCCTTCAGCAATTTTTTTACTCATAATGCTGCTGACGATGAGAGGAATAGAATGAATAGTGGATGTAGCGTCCCGGAGAGCGTACATTTTTTTATCCGCTGGACATATCTTGTTGGTTTGCCCGATCATACTGATTCCCACCTCCTCCACAATCTGGCGGAAATGGCGGAGAGGAAGATCGGTACGATAGCCGGGGATGGATTCCAGTTTATCGAGGGTACCGCCTGTATGTCCCAGACTTCTGCCAGAGATCATAGGAATTGCCAGACCTACCGATGCCATTAAAGGACCAAGAATGATGGATACTTTATCTCCAACTCCCCCAGTACTGTGTTTATCTGCTACAAAATTGGGAAGGCGTTGGAAATTCATCTGTTTTCCTGAGTTGATCATTGCTTTAAGCAATGCTATTATTTCTTCATCATTCATTCCTTTGAAATATACCGCCATCAACCAGGCAGACATTTCTGCATCCAGAACATCCCCACGAGTATAGCCTTGAATAAAATGTTCTATTTCACTTAGAGTATGAGCTTTCCCTGCCTGTTTTTTAGATATCATATCAACTGCATTCATTCGTCCGCACCTTTCTTCTTAATTATTTCTGTGAATGGCAATCGTAGAAACTTCTTTTGTTTTGCGGTTCTGACTGAAAGATAAATTCCAATGGCTCCCAGAAGGATATTAGGTGACCACATAGCGAAAACAGGAGTAAGGAAATTACGGTCTGCCAATTCTTCTCCCCCGATGAGAAAAGCCCAGTAAATGAGGAAGAACCCAAAACTTAGAGATACAGCCGTTACCAGACCCCCTTTCTTCGCCATAACACCAAGGGGGGTACCAACGAGGACAAAGACGATACAGGCAATTGGTATGGAGAATTTTTTATGGATTTCAACCTCGTAACGATTGATACTTTTTTTATATCCTTCCAGTATCTGAAAATCAGCTTTCAATCGTCGTCTGGTTGTTGTGATAGCTCGTTCTTTTTTTCTCAGCTCGGCTTTTGTCAGTGTAGAGTCCATTTTGAACTCTTCAGAAAGACAGGCTAAAAGGACTGTTGTTTCTTCAAAATCTTTCGGAGATGCTGAAATGGCGAATTTCTTCTCAAGATGTTTGGTGATACGATTCAGGACAGTTTGACATTTTTCACGATAGGTGGCGGTTTTTTTCCTCATCATTGCCACCGTCATCTCCCTGTCACTGCGAGAAGCTGACTCACGTCGCTGCAGGGAAAGATTGTCTTCTGGAACGATAATTTGGTGTTTTTCAAACAAGATGCGACGGTAATTTTCATAATTCTGTACATCCAGTTCGTGAATGTTGCCATTATAAAGTGTTACCACGATGGCATCCTCAATGGTGGAGAATTCACCTTCATTTGCGTTGATGATTGTTCGAAATTTTCTATTTTCTTTACTGTAAATTTTTACATCTTGAAATCTGTCACCTTTTTTCCCCTGGACGATCAGACCGTACTGAGGAAGATCATCTATAAAATATCCCGGTACAATATTGATATCCGGGCGCTTCCGATAGATGTCACGTGAGAGCATACGAGCTTTATGATTCATATGTGGAAGTACAGCATTGTTGAAGTAGATAAGAATGCCAGAGATAGTAATGCTGAAAGCAAGAGCCGGCAAGAGGATGTTTTTGAAACTGACTCCAGACGCTCGAAGAGCCGTGATTTCATTATCCTCAGAAAATCTCCCAAATGCCATCAGTACTGCCACCAGAACCGCCATAGGGACTGCCAGTGCTAATATCCATGCAATATTCAGAAAAAGATATTCAATAATGACACCAAAAGAGAGACCCTTCCCCAAGAACCGATCAATGGCTCTTAGAAGAAAGTTAGTAAACAGGATAAAGAGGATAACCAGCAAAGCATAAATAAAGGGGAATAAAAGTTCCTTGAGGATATATCGTGAAAGTATTCGCATGTATAAATATTAATCTGTTTAAATTAAAATTTACAAATTTAGAAATGAAGAAACGAGAAATGTTAAAATTTAATAGAGTTGTTAAGGAATTTACTTATAGTGTCATAAGAATTTCCACTTTCAATAAAGTTATTGTTTGGTATCTGGGATAAAAACAGTAACAATTTACCCCCCCCCGTACATTCGCAAGCTCATTACAGGGCAGGCAGTAACTAATAACCAACCTGGGTGAGCGATGGGACTTGAACCCACGACCTCCTGGGCCACAACCAGGTGCTCTAACCTGCTGAGCTACGCCCACCGTCGGGGTGAGAGGATTTGAACCTCCGACCCCCTGCTCCCAAAGCAGGTGCGCTAAACCAGACTGCGCTACACCCCGAAACTATTTTAACACCGAAGATAAAAGGTGGTTTCCGTCGGCAAATTTAAAAATAAATATGTTACAATCAATGATTGTTTGGATTAGTCAAATGAAATCATTTACAATCAAATGTGCGACATTTGGGGATACCAAAATGGGGGATACTAAATCTTTAATAGTGAACCGTATCGAACAAACCGAAATGACCAATTGACTTCACGAATAGTATATAAGTGTTTAAGTTTCATTTGTTTCATAATTTAAAAAATTGAAAATGTAAAATAACTGTTTTACATTTTAACGTTAAAGTAAATGACTAAAAACAGAGGAGACAAAATGAACAAGAGTAAATTACTATTGGGGGGTATTTTTTTTCTTACTTTTGCGGTTAGCCTGTTTAGTCAGTCTGGAGAATTGAAATATCAAAAGAAAATGATTGGTAGTGATCTAAATATTCGTATTTATTTTTCAGATGAGAAGGGGAATGAATCTATTTCATCTGATCTGATTGCCAGCTCTCTATATTTTTATTTTTGTTTTTCCCCTATAGGTAATTGGACATTTACTGAAAAAGATATTGATAAAAATGTGAAACCTATTCAACTGAAGCAGGAGGGTAATGTTATACCTAATATATCCCTTAACCCAATCCAGGAGGGTGATATAATATCTAAAATTGTACTATCGTTTAATAAAAATGATCTGGATTACACCGATTATTTTTATTTTGAGAACGATTTGGGGCAAACCGAATTAATGAATATCCCCGAAGAATACTGGCCGATATATGTTGAATACCAACCATTTTTCCTACAAGGCCAGGAAGCCTTTGAGACACAAGAATATCTAAAAGCTTTTCAAGCACTGGAAAATTTTCTTGTGGATGATCCACGAGTTAAAGCATTGTCTTTTTATGAGACGGCTGATAGCCTTAACAGAGAAGCAGTAAATAATTATGTCACTGAAAACGAGAATAAGTTAAATGAAATCAGTGAAGAAATAGAAAAATCCCTGGATAAGGGCAAAATAGATAGATTGGTAATGCTCTCTATGGAATTATCGTTAGCTCGCCAGAATTTCAGCTCCTATTTCAATTTCAAAGGAGAGATTGTGCTTGAGACTCAACAAAAATTTGATCAATTGATTGAAGATTTGAACAATCGAATTTCTGAAAGTAACGTGACTTACCGGGAGATGAAACTCTCCATTTTTGAGACTGGTAATTATATTGATTACAAATTTGATCTCTTTGTGGACCTGTTAGCTAAACTGATTCTGGACATTGAATATATTAAAAAGATTGAGGGATATAATGAAATCGATCTTGCTCTGATTGACAAATATACCAATAAGAAACAAGAACTTGAAGAATTGGATTGGTTAGCTGAGTTTACGGAGGTTCTCAAACTGATCAACGAAGACATAAAGAATAAAAGCTATATTCTCAGCGCGAGCGCAATAGAGAATCTGGAAAATCAGAAACAATTCGAAAAACAACCTTATCACAACATTTTTATGGCATTTAATGAACTGGCAAGTAGTGATCGGGAGACATTTGTTAAATATATCAAAGAAACATTTAGGACTGTTACTGACGAGGATCTACTATATATTTTTGAGTTATGGTATATTTCATATTTAGCTACTATAAATGATATATCAGAGAAAGTACTCGTTTCTCTGGCTGATGGTATTAACTACGAAAATGAGGATAATTTTGATGAAGCAATTAAACAATATAAAATTGCACTGCGATTATCCAGCGGTTTTAGTCCTCCGATGTTCTTTCTGGGGAGAATATACCACAAAAAAGGAGAAGGATTTACTGCTGAACGGTATTTTGCTCAGGCACTGGAAATTTTTCCAGAATATATGGCACCTCGTATATATAAAATTAAATTCCTGATTGAATCGGAAGATTATACATCTGCTCTGAACGAAGTGAATTCTGCGTTGACCAATTCACCCTACTGGTATTTTTATTTCAGTAAGGCTCAAATCCTGGTTCACCTGACACGCTATGAAGAAGCCCGGGATGTCCTTTTAGGGAAATGTATGACCCTGAATGATTATCATTTTGATTCTTATATCCTCTTAGGTGATATTTGCGTATCTATAGAAGATGGAGCCGGAGCAAAGGAATATTATCTCAAGGCAGGAAATATTGACCCAGAAAGCCAAACCTTTATCAATAGGATGAATGAATTAAAAAACATCAAATTCCCTGAACCTCCAGCACCGGAAGAGGTCCCTGAACCCGGTGACGAAAAAGATTAAGTATTTCTATCCTATATTATTCATCAAAAAGATAATATTAGTCTCAAGTACATAAATAAGCGAGGATAGAAAAATTATGCTGGTAAGTAATTATTTAAAACACCCACCTGCCCCACTCCGTGAGTGGCGGGCAGGTAATTATGTAAAGAATCATGTTTTACGTTTTACATATTTACGTTTTATTGACGATAGCATACTCAAGTACCATTATCGTATCATCAACAATCAAAAAACTGATGAATAGGTCAGGCTAATAAAGATATCTGGCTGGAATTTAATTAACCTCTAAGCTATTCTGTTTTAATTACACTTTTAATAGCATTATTTTAAAGAAATGTATTACTTTTATACAGGGTTGTTTCTGTATATTTGTTGAAATAGTATCGAAAAGCAATAGTGACCCTGAGTATTATGAAAAAAGAATTGTTAAAAAAAATACTTGAGCCCCTGGAAGAAGAAGGTATTGATGTTTCTAAAATAGATCTGGCAGATATTGATCTTGATATGGATTCTGCTCTTGCATTGCAGCGGGAAGTAAGAATGATGGTTATGAGAGGTCAACATACAACGGTGGATCTGTATGGGGAAACTATTGCTCTCAGTCCAGAAGAAATCAGCAGGATGTTAAAAGAGATTATTGTACCTAAAAAGTAAGGAGAATTGGTGTGAAAACAACAGGGATCATTTTTGCAATCGCAGGGTTGGTTGTTTTGGTTGTTTATATTTTGTATGAAATCTTTAAGGTAATTGCCGGCATTCCCCCCTGGATAAAGGTGGGGCTGGTATTACTGATTATCGGAGGAATCCTGGTACTAATTTCATTGATTCGTGAACGGATTGGTGATTCAAAAAAAGAACCTTTTAAGGGGATAGAGAAATGATATTAACTGCATCATCTACAATTCCCGGGTATCACATCACAGATGTGAAAGGTCTGGTGAAGGGTAATACTATACGAGCGCGGCATGTGGGCAAGGATATCATGGCAATGTTTCGGACGCTTGTAGGAGGTGAAATTAAGGAATACACTGCCATGATGGCGGAGTCACGGGAAGAAGCTTTAGGACGGATGATATCAGCTGCCGAAGTGTTGGGAGCCAATGCTATCACGGATATTCACTTTACCACATCAATGGTAATGTCTAACACATCTGAGATTCTTGTCTATGGTTCGGCAGTTGTTGTGGTGAAAGCTTAGTGCCCACTTGATCCTACTCGAGATCCACAGATATTATTCTTCTGAATCTTGGAACTTGGTTCTTGTTTTATGCCCTGGTAGCTTCCGCCGGTTGGTGGACAGGCGGTTTCGCTACCTTCGGTTATCGAGTTAAAACAAACGTTTTTGAAATGCCCCGGTAGCTTCCGCCGGTTGGCGGACAGGCAGTTTCGCTACCTTCGGTTATCGAGCTAAAACAAACGTTTTTGAAATGCCCCGGTAGCTCAACTGGATAGAGCAACGGCCTTCTAAGCCGTAGGTTACAGGTTCGAGCCCTGTCCGGGGTACTAGTCAACGAAAAGATAAGAACTCTGCTTATCTTTTATATTCTCAAGTGTGTTAGAAGTCTCTAACTATTCGCAAATCATAAGTCTCAGTTAATTAGATAGATATGAAAATAACCGAGACTCCCAAACCTGTGTAGAGTAAGCAA
>CAZVFT010000058.1:0-16151 GCA_964626495.1 uncultured bacterium | reverse complement strand
TAGCCAAACCGTTAATCCCAAGGGAAGCATAACCGTATCGGGGCGAAGAATAGCCTATCCCGATTTGTCGGAAACCGATATTGAAGCATATTTCACCAGGGAATGATTTTTAATCTAGATCTTTAAACCAAGATTCTGTGTACTACACCCCTTATTGATATCTACCCAGCTAATAACTGAACAATTACAATTTTTTGGTATTCATTTTCCTTGTCATTCAATTTTTAAAACAGTAGTTTTCATTATCTTTGACAGTTCGGTTCTGGGAGGGAAACCCGTGAAAGTCGGGTACTGCCCCGCAACTGTGAGCGCTTTAGAGCTTCCATTCTCAACACATTGGGAGAGCCATTGTCCCGCAAAAGGCGGGATGAGAAGGCGGAAGCAATCCAAGCTGTCTATCCTCACTATGTGATGGACGGAAAAGGCGTAAGTCAGGAAACCTGCAAACCGAGATTCTCGTATGAACTTTCGAGGGAGGAGGAGAGGATCATGAAAACACTCCGCAAATTCATTTCAATCTTTTCACTTATAGTCTGGCTTCATTACGGAACCATTCATTCACACTCTTTATTGATCACAGGTCAGGTAACGGATCAGACTGGCAGACCTATTCCCTATGCAGAAGTATTTGTCCCCAAAGAAGAAATCGGAACAACCACAAATAGAGATGGCCTGTTCGTACTAAAAATATCAAAAGGAGAACAGATAACGTTAATGATCAAACATTCCGCTTATAATCCCCTGGTTCTGGATCTGGCAGACAAAAATGATTTTATTACAATCAAACTCAAACAAAAGGTCTATCAGTTTAACCCCGTCGCTATTGAAGGAAATCTATATGCCAAGGAGAAACTATCACTTCCTGTCAGTCATCAATTAATCTCCATTAACGATTTTCCAAATTCAGGTAACAGTATTGCAGAAAAACTTGATCGTTTTGGAATTCAACTCAAAGATTACGGTGGAGCAGCTGGACTAAAAACCATCGCTTCCCCCACAGGTTATGGTGAACATATCCTGGTGATGATCGAAAGCATTCCACTCAATTCACCTCAAAATGGAGGGGTTGATTTCAGTGTTTTACCAAGAGATCTCTTCAGTCACGGTGAATTTTACTGGGGACACGGATCTTCTCTTTATGGATCGAATGCTGTTGGGGGCACTCTCAACCTGATGGTTAATCAGAAACAATCCTCCAGTTTCAGCCTTTCTTCTGGCTCCTTCGGTGAAGCGGGAACCAGCGGAAAGATCTCTACAATGTTGGGACCCGCGAAAATTTCACTTTATGGAAATAACTATAAAAATCAAGGAAACTTTCGTGAAAATAATCACTTTTACCAAACATCCTATGGAGGTCAAGTTCAACTCCCCTTAACCCAATTATGGTCTCTTTCATTTTTCACATTAAACAGTAACACTGAGCGAGGTGTGTCTGGATCTGTACAGCGGCCATCACCTAACGCTCAAAAAGACAATCTACAAGGAATTCATCTTGCATCACTCCGGGGCATTTCCCATTTCGGACAAACGGAAATCCATATAGGTACACTTTCTTCAGATGAACACTATGTTGACCCTGACTGGATGACCAACACTCGTCATCGCACCTCATCACATCAACTCCGAACCATCCACAGATTCCCGCAATGGAAAATATTCAGAAATACATTGACGCTGGAAACAGTACAACATCATATAAATAGCGATGACACCGGAATTCACCGACGCTCTCGTTCTGCTTTCGGATTATTGAATCAATTAACGGTGCAACGCTATCTCTCATTATTTACTTGTATTCGAATGGATTTGTCAAGAGAATCCAAACCTGTAACTTCTGGAAGTATTGCTCTTATATGGAAACCTGAAAAAAGACTCATTAAATCTATTCTGATAAATAGCGGTACCAGTTATCGCGAAGCTACATTTAACGAACTGTACTGGCAGGATCCGTGGGGATTTACAGGCAATCCAGATCTCAAACCGGAAAACGGCACCTCAATGGATTTTGCTGTCAGGATAAATCCCCTGCAGTCTTCCGCTGTTGAAGTTGAAATGAGAGGATATCACTTTTATACAAAAAACCGGATCCAATGGACAGAAATTGAACCCTGGGTTTATTCACCAAAAAACCTTTCAGAGTCTGTATCCTACGGAGGCTCTGTAAAATTGACCATTTCTCCCCGCACTATTCCTGTAATCCTGACAATTATGACTGATCAAAACAAAAGTCGGGTTCTCTCAAAGGGAGATGAATATGGAAAAAGGTTGCTTTATGTCCCTGCTGTTTCCCACTGGGCTGAAATCAGTTACCAATTTGGATCCATAAGTGGAAATATCTCATACAGATTCCTTGGTAAGAGATTACACAGCTACAATTCGGGTGGAATCCTGAATCCGTATGATCGGTTGGATTTGTCTATTCGTATTGGCGGTCCCAGATTCTTATGGTTTCAGCCAAACCTTGATTTTGGAGTGAGAAATCTTCAGAACCGGAAACAGGAATCGGTGTATGGTTATCCTGAGCCGGGAAGATCTTATTTTGTAAGATTATCGACGGAATTAATTAATCAATAAAATCCCACCGAATATTAAGGTTATAGATACTACAAACATTCTGACGCCGTTCACGGCGTTGTAAACGCATAATATTCCAAATAATAAGGGCATGAATGCCCTTCTGGTACTTTGGCACTTTTAAATCCCAGCCCTCAAGGACTGGGCTATTGAAACAAAGACTCGTGACTTTATAGACAAACACTATCTAATCCAAAAAATTCCATTGAATAGTAATATAAAACAATCGCCCGGGTGATGGTAACAACGGCGTGGTGGAAAGAGTCAATTGCTCATCTTCAAACGTACTTTCCAGCAGGTTTCTGAATGCATATAGGACGTTTATCATCGTATAGGAAATTTCAAAGTTGGAGATGACCCCTTTGAACTCCGCATTCAAGATGCCAGCAGCATTTTGTAAATCCATATCTCTGTAGCTGTTATATCCCGCATAAACCACCGGGTCCCAGTTATAACCGTTCCGTCCAATCCAAAAATTTGACCAAATCCTGATCCTTGCATTCAGATGGTGCTGGAACAGGTATTCCTGAAATGTGAGAGCGACAGTTCCCTGATGCTGAACGCCAGTTCCCCACCCAATTTTATTTGATAAAAAACTTATACCACTTGTTTCCAGCCACCAGTTCCGGAAGTAATTAAGTTTTCCCTGCCAGGTGATTCCCTGGATTGCATCAGAGGATTTCCTTGTAAGTACGATATTTGAATCGGGAAATTCAGAATAGAAATAGTGAGGAGCAACTCTTGAATAGAAAATTTCTGCTTTCAAGATACTGCGGTTAGATTGTTTATGAATCCCAAATTTAGCCACTGTCTGCTTCTCACTGATGGCAGATTCATCCGGAGTAAATCCTCCCATCTTTAAGTTCGTCATCTGTAGTGGTGTAGCACTTAATGTATGATCAATATCAAAAAAGAATGTGAACCGTGGAGTCACCCAATCTCCTGAGACGTGATAGATGAAGCCAATCTCATTTGGCTGAATAAACCCAATTCCTGAAGAAATCTGACATCCCAAATTATCTGACGATTGTTTCATTCCAAACGAAATCGTACCTTCTAGCCCGCCTGAAGATCCCAAAGTATCCGAACTGAGAGCTGAATATTTAATGTTTGCATCACCTAACAAAGACTTCCTCTCATCAAGATGATATTCAAACCCACTCTGAGACCAGTACGATAATAAGTCTACAGACCAACCCGGATTATCACTGTAACTGCTCAATTTCAGTCGTTGTGAAAAGGCAGAAAGGTTTTGAAAAATTTGAAGGGATTCTCCTTCCTTTTTATAGCTCACTCCATTTGCGATGATACGATCCTGTCGAGCGAATCCCTTTGCCCATACAAGAAGTGATAAAATAGGAATTGCGTCTGTTGTTTTGTGATAAGCTGAACCGATATTCCATTCTGCACCATCCTTTTGAGGAAGTTTGATATGGATCTCGTAATTCTGCTGAACAGTTCGACCATAATTTTCAACGGGACCTAATAGTCCATACTGGTCCTCAAAATTCCGTTTCATTGCCTGAATGCTATAGTTTTTTCCACCGGTATTGTGGAAATTTACATCAAACGCAAACTCATCCAGAAAATAATCTCCTTTACGATACCAGATGGAACTTTCAATTCCTGACTCTTTCTCACTTCTCTCTGAATTATTCACAAATGGAAATTCGTATCTTAGCATCCAGTTGGAGAAGGTACCATCAAAAGTAAGTGGATTGTCGTAGGTATCTTCCCACCAGCCCAGGAAACCATACTGATGATAAATCCCGTTCTGTCCACTCCAGTCAAAGGGAAGGTAACCTTTGCTCTCAGATACTTGAGAAAAGGTGAATGATATCAAAATAGGGAGGATAGTAAACAAAAACTTCATATAGTCTCTTATAATCTCATTAATTCATTAGGGCTCGCCGTAGGGTCTCCCCCTCTGGGCCTAACGCCCAACGGGCTGAGCCGTAGGCTACGGCCAGGGCTACGCCCAACAAGTTCGCCTGCTGGCCCTTTCCGTCGAGAGACGGACATATCCCGTCGAAGGCCGGACAGGGCTGTTTCCCCTCCTTGGTAAGGAGGGGTGTAGGGGTGGTCTGAATATTTACGTAACGTTTTAAATAATTACTTACCAGCACGATTTTTCTATACTCGCTTATTTCTGTGTTTGAGACAAATATTATCTTTCTGATGAATAATATAGGTTAATTTGTGTTCCTAATCAATTCTTGAAAACAGACGCGGCAGAACCATAAAAAAAATGACGGCGTTTGAGATCTGGTGCAACAGTGTAAATCCGATGCCAGATAGATAAAGTACCATCGTCTGTTTCCATTCAAACCCCGCAGCTACGGGATAACTCAAAGTAGTCAAAGAATCGTATACAAACGTCAGGACAGCTCCAATTGCCCCAAGAAATATCATTTTCGTCATAGTCCAGTTGCGAATTTTTAAGACATACTGCAGTAAACCACCTGCAAGTCCAACTATTGCCATAGACACAATCTGAGCAATCAGCAGAGGTAAAAATATGAGTCCTGAGCCCATCGGGTTCAAAGTACTGAAAACAAACTCTGCTAGAATTCCCACAATGATTCCCCAGCTGACTCCCAGGTACACTCCGGAGATAAAAACGATAGCAGTGATTAGTTCTATATTTGGAACAAGAATCAGGGCATATCCTGATCCCACAGCTAACGCTGTGAACATCGCAGCTTTTGCCAAATTTGTTGTAGATGTCCCACGAGTGGTAAGTCTTTCAGAGTTGTCCATAAAAATATTTACCGAATGGCTTGAAATGGACTAAGGATGATTACTTCTTTTTACCTTTAAAAAGAGGCACACTAAAGTAGTTTCGGAGACTGGTCCAATCTCCCTCTTCCACATCTTCATTGATGATCTGCTCAAATAAATTCACTCTGGTGTCCAGATAATCTATATGCTGGAGTAACAAAGCCTCTTTGAGCTTCGGTTTTGATGAGTATCTTCTATCATAGATACCTTCGTGAGTAGCAATTAGATGTTCAACTTTTGTTAACAGATCGTTAGGAAAATTTTCAATCTTTCTTGCAGCTTCCCGTACCATATCGCGACTAAGGTAAGTATGTCCAAGGAAATTTCCCTCATCAGTAAATGATGGAATGAGAGAATCAGATAGCTCTTTTGCCTTTCCTATGGCATGTAGAAATATCCCTGCCAGCAACAGGTCAACATCAGCATTGTAATGCTTAGCCAGTGTGATTCCCACTTTTGCCAGAGAGAGAATATGCTCCAGATATCCCGAACGGTAGGGATAATGTCTGGATATAGAAGCGGGCAGGGTCATCAACATTTTCTTATTTCCCCGATAGAGATCTGATATCAGCTGTTTTAAATATGGATTTTTTATATTTTTGATGATGTTACCAATATCAGCCCACATTTTTGCTGGATCATTTGGGGAAGTGGGTACTAATTCCTCTTCTTTAAAGCCATATCTACTGTATTTTGCGGGGGTAACCTTGTTAAGGCGACCAATAACAACCTGAAGTTTATCCTGATAAGATTCCACCCGCCCTCGTACTACCAAGGGATCACCTTTTTTAAACTTGCTGGAAAATTCTTCCGCCCGATCCCACACTTTAGCTGCAACCTCACCTGTCTTATCCTGAAGTATTAAATCGAGATAGAGCTCTCCGGCTCGAGTTGTCCGCAGTTGTTTTACCTTACAAAGGTAAAATCCTTGTATATCCATGTTCACTTTGAATTTATCTATAGGTATTATCTTCTTCATGATGAAGTGAATTAACAATTTCCTCAGGAAAATGTCAAGAGGAACTGCAAAAAAAACTGCAAAAAAAATAACCTGTCAGTCAGCTGACAGAACAACCCAAATGGTAATATCACCTGTCACGTTGAATGAGCTATTATTCTTCGGGGCTTGTTTGAAACACTAAGACAGAAACAAAGAATGATTTAATAAAAATTAAAAAACTCTTGAATTAAACCTAAATGTGCTGGGGTTAAGCGGGCACTTTTACATTGGTTGCATAGCTGTGTGATTCTGGGATTTCATAACCTTCTTCCCGTAATCCTTCAAGGTGAAATTTAATTGCTTCATGCATATTCTTTTCAACTTCGTTTTTTGTTTTCCCAGTAGATACACAACCAGGAATATCCGGAGAAAATGCCGAAAACCCTGTTGTGGTTTCTTCAATTACGATTAAATAGTTCATTATTTTAACCTCGCTTGTTTTAAAATACTGTTTAATGTGCCGGTACAAGTCCGTCATTAGGTTTACCAGAAATAGTTACAAGCCCTTTTTTATTCAGGTGCTTGTATTAATGATGACTTCCGCGTGTCCTAACCAAAAATCAACCATCTTTTATAATCAATTTTGTAATCTCACGAACTTTCACTCTATTAAATATATCATAATTCTTATTTAATCACAAAGTGCCCGCATAATAGATGAACTCACTGGCGTGGAAATTCCAACCAATAAACTTTCTCTACTCAATTTTAAAATTATCTTACTCTCTGAACTTACAAATTTATGTTATACGCATTCCACATCCTGTGCAGTGGATGTTGGGGGTAAAGCATTTAGATACACTCTACCCCCACCGTATGATATTGTGATTACTACCTTATTAATACAACCTTCTGACTGGCTGTGAATGTTGAATTGTCTTCTATTGAGAATGCATTGATCAATATTAAGTACATACCCGAAGAAACTGATTCTCCAGCATTATTCAATCCATTCCAAACGGTTGTGTAATATCCTGCATCCTGCTTAGATGAAATTAGCGACCTTACAAGATGACCCTGAAGGCTATAGACTGACAACAATACATTACTTTCAGTTGGTAATTGATAATTGATTTTAGTGGTTGGGTTGAATGGATTTGGATAGGTTGGATCAATAGCATATATATTGGGAATTAATTCCAATTCAAAATCAACCAGTTCCTTACTCAAACCACCAAGAGGTTTACAGCGTTGCCAGGTCTGGGGAGATTCCTGATCCGTAATATCATATGCTGAGACTTTATAACACACATTGTCAGAAAATTTACCTCCTGAACCAATAATTACACTATTGTCAGTATATGAAGTCATATTCTTATCTAATGTCCGAAATAACGCCCAGCCGGTACCAGCTTCATTTTTGTAAAGTTTGTAACCTGCTATATCCGGTTCAGCATTTGGAGACCAGGAACAAGTCGGGTGGTCTCCGACATTTCCGGTTACAGTAAAATTCAGCGGTATAGAGGGTGGGGCGATGGAATACCCAGCATTGATTCTACCGTAACCTAAATATTTATTCCAACCATTTCCATCATATGGGTTGGTACCCAACTTCTCAGCAGATTGCTTTAGTAAGTCACGAACTTGATTAGGACTAAAACTGGGGAATCTTGATAGAATCAACCCAGCAAGACCAGTGACATAGGGTGCTGCCATTGAGGTTCCCGCAAGACATCCATACTCAAGACCGACGCCGTAATGGTAATGCAGGCGAAAAGGATCTCGCGGTGTAGTGGAAAGAATATCGTCACTATCAAATGGATATCCTGAACCACCTGGGGCGGCAACGTCGATGAATATTCCTTCGTTAGAATAGATTGTTTGATCATCATCATTACCAGTAGCAGCAACAGCGATTACCTCGTCATACCCGGCTGGATATGGCCAATAACATCTGTCACCACCGATGTAACTTGTAAAGTCGATACCGTGATTACCGGCCGCTGCGATCATGACCACGTTCCGATATGATGCCTCATCAACTGCAACCTTAAAGAGAGGAAAAGCCTGCTGCCAAGTAGGTGGCGGGTCAAAGGGAGAGCGCCTTGCACCCCAACTCATGTTGATAACGTCTACCCAATCATCGGTATTCCAATCCCCATCTGGATTGAGAGCCTGGCATATTGATTCAGCCAAGTATTCTTCGTTACTATAACCCCAATTATCACCATTTCTAACAATAAACAATGTTGCGCCATCATCACTCCCAAACCCACCGCCAGCCATGCCGGCAACACCTGTCGTATTATTGGTAACTGCGCCTGCTATGCCACTCACATGAGTTCCGTGACCAAATCCGTCATCCGGTGATTCGCCCGGATCAATCAGGTCTATGCCATACAGCCCATTGTTATTCCACAAATTGTTCTCTAAATCAGGGTGAATCGGAACTGTTGGGTTAGCATCATATTCTACTTCTGCACCTGTATCTAATATTCCAATGATAATAGACGAATTCCCGGATTCATAATCCCAAGCAGATTCTGCATCTATCTGCACCAATCCCCATTGATTTCCATAGCTTGGGTCATCAGGTGTGATATACCATTCGGGAATCATCACTGGCCAGGCTTGTACTACTTCCGTTTCTTGTTCAAAGGAATCACAGACTTCTTGTACAGTATAAACCTGATCAAAGGTGATGTGGTAGAAATTGCGGCTTATCTGGCAGGAGATGTCCACTTCCCGTAGATTTGAGATACTGTATTGTTGAGCAAGTTGATCAAACGAACTTAATCCGGTAACCACGATTCCGTTCCTCACATTCCAACTTGTAATTGGGTTCACGGTTTCAAGGTAGGCTTCGCCCTCGTATTTACTTGGTTCACTACCAGTTAAGAAAGTAGTTCCTAAAGACGAATACCAATGTCGTTATTACTAAGTTGATCTTCTGTATCTTCATTTTAACCTCCTTTTTATTTGCGTTTATCGAAGAAGAACTAACTTTTTCTGTAAGGATTGGTCCTTACTCCTAATTCTATAAAAATAGACGCCGCTGGGAATATTTCCTCCTGAGCTGCTTTTTCCACCCCATTGAACCTCATAATTGCCAATCGTGTGAAAACCATATCTTAAGATAACGGATTTTCTACCCTTGATATCAAAAATAGTTAGTTCGTAAACACCCGGTGAATTTATCTTGTATGATATTGTCGTTGATGAATTGAAAGGATTGGGATAATTCTGGATCAGTAAGAAATCATCTGGAGGCTTTCTGTTTTCATCTTCAACGCCCGTAGCACCTATTCGATACTCAACAATTAGTTTCGGCCTTCGGAAGTTACTATCCCTGAACGCTAACCTATCTGCATAAAAATCATAATCAGTGCCAATCGGAAAGTGAATTCTAAATTGAGTGCGTTCTCTTAATTCAAAAATATCTGATTCAACCAGAGATGTGATATCCATATTACGGAAACCCGTATCAGGAGTCGATGATACAACTGTATACAAAGGAAATAGAGTTTGGGGATCTCCTTCGTCCCCGGCGGTCCAGTCGCTTAAATCAAGAATATCACCATAATTGACATGATCCAGATAACAGTAATTCGTATCTCCACCAGGAAAATCCCACACAGGATAGACTCCATGCTCGTCGTTTCCAATACTAAGATACTGGAATAGCTGAAAAGTAGTTGAAATAAGTTCGAATCCTAATGTATCATAAGGGATAGATTGAATATCAAACGTATAATATCCTTTACAGTAAATCCAAACCCATAGAAAAGGATTGTATCCGTCGCCTGGTCCGGAATCAGGTGTTCCGTGTACAATATAGTAATTATTTTCTTCGTACATGTAACAGATTCCACCATCTAAACTGTCAATGCTGTGGATAGTGTCGGTGACAACTGTTTGAGGATAAGCCAGTTGTAATAGGACCAATATTGCTAATATGGAGAGCATAGTCTTCATTAAGATTTCACTTATTTTGGTATGATTTTCCCCCAACTGTTAATATACTGCAACATTGCGTCATATCACGTATATTTGGTATGTAATACTGCGAAAACGTCTTTTTTATAGGTTTTAACAGTTTTCTCATGTTGCATTATATCAACTGAATATCGTATTATATGCCGTACACATTTTACGCTATTCTTGATTATTAACTTCATTTCATGACTTGTTTAATTCACTAATTCAGTTTAATTACAGGGAGGTCCAATGTCAAGATTTTTCAAAATAAACCCTCTTATTGCTTAAGAACGAATCAACCACTAAATTGATATATAAAGATGAACAAATCGAAACAGAGATATTCATTGATGAATCACACTTCCGATATTGGTGTAGAAGTGACAGGAGAGAACTTTTCAAAACTCCTGGAAAATGGTGCTTTAGCCCTCTTCGACCTGATTGCTGACCTATCAACCGTTGATCCAACTTATCAGGAAACGATTAATATTCTTGAAGAAGATGCCGAAAATCAATTCAGAACCTGGCTGGAAAAACTTTTACTTTTACACAATATTGATGGTTATCTCTTTATCAAATTTAAGGTAAGTGTTAAACCTGATGGAAAAATCGTCGGGAATGTTTGGGGAGAACAATATAAAGCTGAAAAACATACCCTCTTTTCAGAAATCAAAGCAATCACTTATCACCAATTTCAGGTAATTCAAACAAAACGGGGGTGGTCAGCCAGTTTTATCCTTGACGTATAACGATGAAGTCACTTAACAAGATCACAGATTATATCTGGGAACTACCCAAAACAGGAAGGATGAGAGTTCCTGGACGGATTTATGCCAGTAAACAGCTGATTGATGAAATCATTCAAGACCCGTGCATTGAGCAGGTACGAAACGTTGCCTATCTCCCGGGGATTGTAAAATATTCTCTGGCTATGCCTGACATTCACTGGGGATACGGCTTTCCCATTGGCGGAGTCGCCGCTATGGATATTGAAGAGGGAGTCATTTCTCCGGGTGGAGTTGGATATGACATCAACTGCGGTGTTCGAATGATCCTCACCGATTTGAAATATGACGAAATTAAAGACAAAATCCGTCCCTTGCTTGCTCAGTTGTTTCGAGATATTCCCACAGGTGTGGGATCAAAAGGAGCAATTCCAGATCTTAGCAAAAATCAATTACATCAGATTCTGACGAACGGGTCTGAATATGCCGTGAAAATGGGGTACGGTAACTGGCAGGATGTGGAACATATAGAAGAAAAAGGATGTCTAACAGGAGCCGATCCCTATTATGTCAGTGATTACGCGAAACAGCGGGGGAAAAAACAGATGGGAACGCTTGGGTCCGGAAATCATTTTCTCGAAATTGGATATGCAGAAGAAATTTTTCTTCCGAAAGAAGCTGAAGTATTTCATTTAGAAGAAAAGCAGGTTGCCCTTACTATTCATACCGGATCCCGGGGATTGGGATACCAGATCTGTGATGATTATCTGAAAACTACCCAACGAGCTGCAGAAAAATATAACATTCCCCTTCCTGACCGTCAGCTCGCCTGCGCTCCCATTCAGTCCCCAGAAGGAAAAACTTACCTTGGTGCCATGCGATGTGCAGCGAATTTTGCTTTTTGCAATCGGCAGGTTATTAAACACCTCGCTGAAAAGGCTTTTATGAAAGCTCTTTCGATTTCTCTCAAAGAACTCAATATGCGAACCGTGTACGATATCTGTCACAATATCGCCAAAATCGAAAAACATACCGTAGATGGGAAGGAAACAACCGTTTGTGTTCACCGAAAGGGGGCAACCCGGGCATTCGGTCCCCATCATCCTGATCTGCCGGAAACCTACAAATCCATTGGTCAGCCTGTTTTTGTCCCTGGAGATATGGGACGATATTCCTACCTCTGTATCGGGACTGAAAACGCTATGAAAGAAACGTTTGGGTCATCCTGTCATGGAGCAGGTCGGGTAATGAGCCGAAAAAAATCCAGTAAAGTGAGCCGATCTATGGATATGTTCGCTGAATTAAAATCCCGAGGAGTAGAGATTATCGCCCGGGGAAAACGGACTATCGCAGAAGAGATGCCTCACGCCTATAAAGATGTGGCGAATGTGGTGAATTCTATGGAAGGAGCCGGGATTGTCAAAAATGTGGCAAAGTTTAAACCTGTTGGTGTAATTAAAGGCTAATATTCCCCCAACAAATTACAGACTACAAATTTTTTAATAATTCTTTTCTAAGTTCTAATACTACCTTCACATAATTTTCCGAGGGATTGTAGGAAATGATTGATTTCCAATTGGGACTGTTTTTTGAGAAATCACGGCTACCGCTATCATATCCATGTTTAAGAAGATAATTAGCAACACTAGCTAACACATCAGACCAATTTTGAGGATCAATTATCCCATCATTATTAAAATCCACCGCATATCCATTATAACTGGACGGAAGGAATTGTCCATATCCAAAAGCGCCAGCATAAGAACCAAAAACCGTCAACGGTGAAATATGATTAAAATAACAATATTTTACAAATTCAGTCATCTCTTTCACTGCCCACTTTTCCTTTCTTGGAATTCTGTGTGCAACCGTGTGAAGCGCATTAAAAACAAGGTACTGCTTTTCATTACCTCCATATTTACTTTCTATCCCAACAATACTGACAAGCAATAGAGGGTCAACGTTATAGTAGTCAGTAATACTATCGATGAGAGCTCTGTATTTCCAGTAGAATCTTTTCCCACCTGAAATTCTCTCTTCTGTGATAAATATCTCTCTATACTCCTCGTAGGGCAGTTGTTCTTTTGGATGATTCCATCGGAATTCTATTTCATCATCAATTTGAATATCCGGATGTGAAAAAACCTGACTCACATATGTCGCAGGGATTCCTTCAATTTGAAGTTTTTCCAACACTTCAGAATAAATCTCTTTCGCCAGGTCATTTTTAGACATCTTTTCCACAAGACTCTTCTTCACAAAAGTTGTCCATTCAAGTTGCTGATGCTGGGCGCCAACAACTCCAACCACCATAAGAAATAATCCGATGTAGCTAACAGCTTTCTTCATTTTTAACTCTTAGAATCCTTTGATAAACCTTATGTGTGAAGAAAAAAGAGTTAGAATTTACTTGATTAAGGCGGGAAATGCAGTTAATAGCGGTGCTATGAACAAGTTTACCAACGAAAAGCAGGTGAATTTTAGACTTTTTAATTTGTGCAATAGGTTTATCAAAGGGTTCTCTTAATCAAAATTTATTCTTATTAATCTCACATCTCATAGATTTTCTGTCTGACAGTAACAAGGTTTTAATCATCGGGGTTTTGATTGATCTGCCCGAGATGTAATAAACTCACATTTTTCCCCGCATCCTGCACATCCATCAGACAGAGTTTTGGACTCTTTCACATTACCAATCAAGTAGCGAACCACCATAAAGATTGCAAATGCTACAACAACAAAAGTAAGGAAATAGTCAATTATGATACCCAACTGAAAACACCCCCTAAATGAAATACCATAAATGCCAGAAGCCAAGCAAGAGTAAAAGAATATCCAATTGAAAAAATGGTATACTTCCAACTGGCGGTTTCACGCTTTATAGCTGCCACAGTAGCCAGACATGGTGTATACAACAACGTAAATATGAGAAATCCCAGCGCCACGCGGGGTGTCATCCCGGAATGACGAAGGCTTTCAATGACCCCCCTACTTTCTTCGCTGACATTTTCACCAACTCCAAAGAGAACACCATAGGTCGACACCACGATTTCCTTAGCTACAAACCCGGAAAAAAGAGCCACTCCCTCCCGCCATGTAAATCCTAATGGCGCTACTAACGGTTCTAGTAATCTCCCAACCCTGCCTATCCATCGCTGTTTCATCGTTTCAGCCATTTCAGCATACCGCAAATTTGTCAGTTCTTCATCGTATTGATACAATATGCTATTCCGTAGAGAATCTCTCTGACTTTGAAGCAACTGATACGACTCGCTTTTTTCAAAAGGTATCATTGTGGAGGTATATTGAGATTCACCTATGGTTACCGATTCTTTAAACTTTTGTTCGATTTGAACCGTTTTTTGTTCTAACCGAATTCTTATCTCTTCCCTTTCTGCCGAGTAATCTCTGGAAAGTATCACATTCCTGGGAAAATATCCCAGAGTCCAGATAATGATTGATCCTATTAGAATAACCGTCCCCATTTTCTGGATAAATACATATCCACGCTCCCAGGTGTGAAGTAAAAGCGAACGAACAGTTGGAAGTTGATATTGTGGCAGTTCCATCACAAAGGGTCTTGACATCCCAGTTAGAATTGTTTTGCTAAACAGTTTTCCAGATGCAATAGCCATGACGATTCCAAACAGATACAACGAGAAGATAACCGTGGCTGCGTGGGTTGGAAAAAACGCTCCTGCCACCAGCACATAAACAGGCAAACGGGCTGAACAACTCATGAACGGGTTCAGAAGGATTGTCAGGATACGATCACGTCTCGTTTCCAGAATACGAGTCCCCATAATGGCTGGCACATTACAGCCGAATCCCATCAGCAGGGGAATAAACGCCTTTCCATGCAACCCGATAGCGTGCATAATGCGATCCATAATGAAAGCGACACGTGCCATATAACCTGAATCTTCAAAGAGAGTAATAATGAAAAATAAAATGAAAATATTTGGTAAAAAAACCGCTACAGCACCCACACCTCCAATTACACCATCTACAAGTAAACTTGAAATCATACTTTCCGGCAACATCCCGTTTAACAAATTCATCAATCTTGTGACACCGTAATCAATCCAATCCGTTGGATAAGCCCCTATATCATAGGTAATCTTGAACATGATCCACATCATCAGGGCAAACACCGGCAGTCCGAGCCACCGGTTCGTTAGAATCTTATCTATTGAACGACTATAATCCCGGGGAGTAACTTTAGCCTCGTGAACGCACTCCTGAATGGCTCCCTGGATAAATCCGTAACGAGCGTGTGATATGATTGCACCACTGGTATCGTTATAGATAGTCTCAATATGTTGAATTGAGTCCTCAATGTTATTTAGAATTATTTCGTTGTTTTTTATTTGTTTAAGTTTATTAATCGAAGTATCATCACGCTCTAAAAGCTTAATGGATTTCCATCGCAAACGATCCTCAGCGATGGATCTATTAGCTAGTTCTTCAGAGATAGCTTGAATTTCTTCTTCAATTTCATGGGGATAAGGTATTTGAATACGTCGTCTTTGCGGCGATTTGAGTGCTACATCATTGATAATCGCCTTCAACTTATCTATACCAAATCCAGTTCGACCAACCACCGGGACAATGGCTGCACCTAATAAGACACTTAACGTTTTTGTATCTATTTCAAGTCCCTTTTCTTCAGCTATATCCATCATATTAAGCACAATGACTAAGGGTGCTCCCAGTTCGATTAGCTGGGTTGACAGATACAAATTCCGTTGTAGATTAGAAGCATCTACAATGTCCAGTACCACATCGGGTGATTCATCAATGATGTAGTTCCGGGCTATAGTTTCTTCAAGAGAGTAAGATGATAAGGAATATGTACCGGGTAAATCTATGACCTGAAAAGAGTGATTCTGGTATGAAAGACGACCCTCTTTCCGTTCAACGGTTACACCGGGCCAGTTTCCTACACGCTGACGAGCACCCGTAAGTGCATTAAAAATTGTCGTTTTTCCACTATTGGGATTTCCCGCTATGGCTATGGTTAGATCAGCCATTCTACTATTGACAATAGGGTGAGTGTTGAATTGTAATCAATATCTGATTTCTTGTTTTTATTTCACCTGAATTATTCGCCACCCCGATACGGTCATACTTCCCTACCTGCCCGAAAGATG
>CAZVFT010000057.1:0-16525 GCA_964626495.1 uncultured bacterium | reverse complement strand
GGTGAAGTAATTTACGACTTATTATGCGACAATACAAGTATGACATGACACTAGGGCTCTTGCGAGACAAATGGATATAAGGACTAAAAAAGAGTGGCATTCATTCTGTAGGCGTGAAAAAACTGATATTGGAGACAACATTTTCAAAGTACCAACCTATCCAGATAAAGTTTACAAGAAAATTGGATGGGTAAGTTGGGGTGATTTTCTTGGTACAGGAAGGAGTTTTAGAAGGCATATACGATTTCGGGGATATTTTAGTGCTAGAAGCTATGTAAGAGCCCTAGGTTTAAAATCGAAAGAAGAGTGGAGAATGTTTTGCCAGAGTTCTGAGTTACCTATTGATATACCTAGGCAGCCACAAATGGTTTATAAGAATGATGGTTGGATAGATTATTATGATTGGTTAGGAAGTTCTAGATGGAATTGGCAGGAATTTGAAAAAGCAAGAGATTGGGCCAGAACCCTAGGTTTGAAACATATGTCTTCTTGGAGAAAATATTGGAGAAAACATAAGCGGCCTAATGATATTCCTTTAAACCCAGATATGGTTTTTAAGAATGATGGATGGGAAAGTTGGGAAGATTGGCTTGGCTCTGAAGCGAGAAAATTTTATAGCAATTATCATCAAAAAGAAAAGTTTCTAAGCTTTGACGATGCTCAAAATTTTGCTAAAACACTAAAATTAACAAGTATGAGAAATTGGCAGGGATATATTAAGGGGGAATTGAAAGAATTAACCGAGCTTCCACACAATATTCCGAGAGCACCTAATGCAGTTTACAAAAACAAAGGCTGGAAAGGTTGGCCCGACTTCCTGGGGTATGAACCGAAACGTAAAAAGAAAAGGACAGATAATGATAAGAAGTAAAAAAGAGAATAGGATTTTCCCGACTGATTTAACCAAGGTTGAACTCAAACAAGAGTTACTGACTTATTCTGAGATTAACAATTGGAATACAAGGATGAAGGAATTGGGAAATGTGCTATTAGCTCAAAACGAGCTTCATAATCGCCAGACATCTAAAATGGTGCGTATCTCAATTTTGTTGATGGTTATTGCGGTTCTTGTGACAGTCTTCAATACAATAATCTTAGTTATTTGAATTACATAATATTCATAAGTCCACTTCCATAAGGGGTTAAAACCCCTGCAATGGTGTTTTAATACTCCAACCCCGCCCTAAAGGACGGGGTAAGTTATTCACTTTTTCTTGCTGAATCACTGACAATTACACCGACATTATGTCGGGGAGTAAAAAGTAAAATATTATGGGATTTATCCCAATTAGACCTTTTCGTAGCAAACTCATTCATGTTTAGATACCTGCATGTATAATTAACTTATGACACTTATAACATCTAAAAGAATTGTCGCCGGTATAGGTGAAGCCGGAATTGAAAGAAAAGCAGATGCAAAAGCACTTCTCCCCCTTGGATGTTGAAAATCCCGATTTATTGTGGGGGGGAGAAAAGAAGAGGGGGTGAATGGTTTTAGATCACCCTCTCCTTAGTCTTCTCTCGGCCAGTTGGCGAAAGAGGAGATTGAGATTGTGAAGGAATCTTTTTTCAATTTAGGAACTTTTTCTCTTTAATTTAATACGAATAGTGTGGTATATTATTACCACACTAAATAAACAGTTTAGAATAAGGAGTAATGCATGACAAACTTTGGACAATATGTAAATAAACTTCGAATTGAGAAAAAAATAACTTTAAGAGAATTTTCCAGACGGACAGGGTTAGACCCAAGTAATTGGAGTAAAGTAGAACGGGGATTAAGTTCACCGCCAAAATCTAAAGAGGTACTAAATTCAATTACTGAAACCCTTGGGCTGGAAAAAAATTCTGACGAATGTTTGACCCTTTTTGAGTTAGCAGCAATCGGTTTTATTCCAGCAGATTTATTGCCAAATCAAAATGTTGTAGATCGCTTGCCTGTTTTTTTCAGAACGGTTCGAGGAGAGAAATCTTCAAAGGAGGAATTGGAAGAATTATTGAAACTGATTGAAGACTGATTTATATGTCAATTATACCACCTCGGCTTTCGAAACAGGAAATTTGGCAAGTTATCGAAGAACTTCGTGATGAATACAAAATGCTTAAAGATGGTCCGCCAGTACCAATTTTAGATTTTGTTGAATTCACTTTGGGATTGCAAATAGACCCAATACGAGGTTTGCGCTACAAAACTGATTTAGACGGTTTCTTATCAAGAAATTTAAAGTCTTTGACCATTGATTTTGATTTGTACATGTAAACGAAGCAGGAAAATAGACTGCGATTCACTTTTGCGCACGAAGTAGGTCACCTTGTCTTACATAAGCAGCAAAATGTAAATGCACCCTTTAATTCTAAAGATGAGTGGTTGCAGTTCAGGATTGATTTGAAGGAAGAATACGACTCACGTTTTGAATGGCAGGCTCATGAATTTGCTGGTAGACTTTTAGTACCAAAAAAAGAATTGATTAATGAAATTGAAAAACTGAAAGATAAGATTTATCAATTCAGAGAAATGTCCATAAGAGAAGATGAAGAAATGATTAAAGATGCTGTTTCAAGAATTATATGCGGAAAATTTCAAGTTTCATATCAGGTAATATACAGAAGGATAAGTTCTGAGAACATCTGGCGTAAATTCTTATGAGTTAAATAATGTCTGAACCATGATTTTCTTGATTTCCTGATTTTATTTAATCCTATAAATCAAGGTTCAGACAAAGGGAAACATAGATATCGACGATATACAAAAATAGTTTGGAACTTTTGAATGTTATTGCGTAAAATAAACCAATGCTGATAAACAAAATTTCATACGGTCTTCTTTTATTTGCACTTGCGGTGACATTTGTCCCCTTATTCCCAGCAAGTGATTGTGATATGCAGTGCTGCAAGGTCAAGGTTTCTTGCTGTGAAAAACAGAAACCGGAAGATTGTCCTATGGCTATGAACCAGTGCGAGGAGGTCGTATTCATTCCGTTGATTTCTGCACCGCTGGAAAAATTTAAAGTGCAGATTTTCTCTCCAGCAGATTTTCTTTCCAGCAAAGCGGTTGATATTCCCACTGTACGGCAACCGTTTCTTGCTTCAATCCATCTCCCACAACCGCAACCCCCTCCTGCATTCCTCACCCCCCTTCTGATTTAATATCCCTTCCCTGACCCGTAATTCCTGATACATCGGGAATTACACGGGTTTTATCGTAAATTCTGGGCAAGACGTGTCCAGAAGTAAACCAACAACTAAAGGGAAAGGTTATGAAATCAATTCTTAAAATATTCTTTACACTTACCATTGTAACACACCTTGTTTCTGCTCAGGGAACAGGAAGTCCGGTGGAGGTTCTTTTCAGGAACAATAAGGAAATCCTTGCAGCGGAAAAGGCGTACCAATCGGCTCTTGAGGCTATTGGCATATCCGGAGTGCTTCCCGATCCGATGGTTGAGGGGACGTTGTTTCTTGCACCCATTGAAACCCGGAACGGTCCTATGGAAGGACAGATGAAGCTCGGTCAAAAGTTTCCCCTTTGGGGTAAGCTGAACCGTGAAAGACAAGTGGCAAAGCTGAAAGCTGATATGACGGGTTATAACTTGCAGCAGAAAAGGATCAACGCTGCTTTCAAAATGAGGAAGGTGTGGACAATGTATGTGAGACTAACCAACTCATTGAGAATTCTGAATGAGTATAGATCGGAATTGAAGTCATTCCAGTCTGTTGCACTGACCCAATATGCTACAGGGGTTGGCGGTACCCAACATCCCATCTTGAAACTGCAGATTGAGATGTCTCTTATTGAGACTCAGATCAACAACCTTGAGAGTGAGCACGAATCAGCAGTAAATGAGTTGCAAGCTCTTTTCAACGGATATTTTTCACCAGACCTGTTTGGAGACGAATGGAAAATCCGTCCAGCGAAGGGGTCAACAGGCGATCTATTGGAGCTTGCTAGAACTAAACATCCCCTGTACAAGATATCAATGACAGAGAAACAAGTTGCCGTCCTCCAGAATGAACTTGCTGTTCGCAGGAATTATCCTGATCTCGTGGCAGGTGTCACTTATACTGCTATCGGACCAGAAATGGTGAAGGATCCTGCTGATGCGGGCAGGGATGCGTTCGGGTTCAAAATTGGACTTAATCTTCCTCTCTGGTTCAAACGGAACAAAGCCCGCATAGCGTCCACGAAGATGATGGTGAAGGCGAAAGAGGAAATGATTGAGGAAACCTGGAATCAGGTGGAGGGTGAAATACTTTCTGCTAACAAGGAGCTGTACGAAATAGAGGAGACTTACACGCTGTATGAGACAAAGTTACTTCAGGAATCAGAACAGATGTTGTCTTCTGCTTTTGCTGCCTATGAGACAGGAAAAATCAGTTTTCTTGACCTTCTTGACAGTGAGCGTATGGTTGTGAGGGTCAAACTTGATTTTGAAAAAATTAAAGCGAATAAAAACATCACCAGTGCTCGCTTATTAAGAGCAATTGGTTTGGTTTATGCAATGAAGGAGTAAAGTAATGCAAAGGTTTTATATATCACTGTTTATATCTTTTTTAGCTCTCGGTTTTGTGGTGACAGGGTGCAGTCGAGATGGCAATAATCAAAGTGAAACACAAACGACTCAGGAAGCAAAACAGCTATACAGTTGTGGCATGCACCCAAATGTCATTCAGGAAGGTCCGGGGAACTGTCCAATATGCGGGATGAAACTCACCCCCATTGGAGGCGGAGTATCCTCTGCTCCGACGACTACGGAGAAGGGAGAGAGGAAAATTCTCTACTGGCGGGCGCCTATGGATCCCACATACATTTCACCAGAGCCCGGTAAATCCCCTATGGGTATGGACCTGATCCCTGTTTATGAAGGAGAAGAGGAGTTCGGTGCCACGGTAAAGATTAACCCTGTTGTTGAGCAGAATATGGGTATCAGAACGGTAACTGTTGGCAGAAGAAATCTGCATAGGGGAATTCGAACGATAGGACGAATTGTGTATGATGAATCTAAAGTTGCCCATGTCCATACGAAATTCTCTGGCTGGATAGAAAAAACACATGTGAATATCACCGGCCAGGCAGTCGGAAAGGGTGAACCTCTGTTAGATATTTACAGCCCCAAGCTAGTTTCCGCACAGGAAGAGTACCTAGATGCTTTGAGGAACTTTGAGAGCATTTCTGAAGGATTCTCAGAAGAGGTAAGAAATAATTTGAAGAATATCCTTGCTTCAACGGAAAGAAGGTTGGGATACTTTGACATTTCAGATGAACAGATTGAGCATCTGAAGAGAACCAGACAAGCCAGAAAAACTATGACATTTATGTCACCCTTTGACGGTATTGTTGTCAAAAAACACGCCCTCGATGGGATGGAAGTAAAACCGGGAATGATGCTTTATTCCATTGCTGATTTATCTACTATCTGGGTATATGCTGATATCTACGAATTCGAGGTTCCCTGGATCAGGGAGGGACAATTCGCTGCTATGACTCTTTCATATAATCCCGGGAAGATCTACAAAGGAATGGTTCAGTATATTTACCCATATTTAGAGGATAAGACGCGAACAATCAAAGTGAGACTATCATTTCTTAACCCAAATATAGAGTTGAAACCGGGTATGTACGCCAATGTAGAAATAGAGACATCGCCGATTGAAGAAGTAGTGTCGGTACCTACAGCATCAGTGATTTTTTCTGGTGAGCGGAATCTGGTTTTTGTGGCGCTGGGGGAGGGTCGTTTTGCTCCCCGGGATATCACCATCGGAATAGAGAGTGATGACGGTTACTACGAAGTGAAAGAGGGGTTATCCGAGGGGGAAACAGTTGTTACGTCTGGACAGTTTATGCTGGATTCGGAAAGCAAGCTTCAGGAAAGTATCGCAAAAATGCTGCAAATTGAAAACCCTGAACTGGTACAGCGAGAAAAGGAGAAACAGCATGTGGATCAAGATACTCCTATCTCGGGACATGAGCATAATTATGATTTAGAAGAAACCCATAAACAAGAAGAGGAGCACAAGATGACGAAAACAGAAGAAACAGGGATATCTCTGTCTTTTGGAACAGTGGAGGATGAGATGCTTACCTATTACACCTGTCCTATGGAGTCTCACTCCTACGTCAAGGTGAAGGAACCCGGTGAATGTCCGGATTGTGGAATGCAACTGGTAAAAAGGACAGAACGGTTTGATCCCGAGAAGATCACCTATACCTGTCCTATGCCCGAGCACAATTACATCATCGTAGATGAATCGGGAAGCTGTCCTGTCTGTGGAATGAATTTAGTTGAAGCGAAATAATGAGGGTTAATTTGGAGATTTTTGCATGATTGAAAAAATTATCGAATGGTCAATTAACAACCGTTTTATTGTAGTTTTGGCGACGGTATTTGTAATTCTGGGTGGTTTTGTTGCCATGTCGACAACTCCCTTGGATGCCATTCCAGACTTGAGTGATGTACAGGTGATTATTCTCACCGAGTATCCCGGTCAGGCACCGCAGGTAGTAGAAGACCAGGTGACGTATCCACTCACCACAGCGATGCTATCCGTTCCATACGCCAAGGTGGTCAGGGGGTATTCATTTTTTGGGCTATCTTTTGTTTACATCATTTTTGAGGATGGTACAGACATGTATTGGGCTCGGAGTCGGGTGTTGGAGTATTTAAACTTCGTATCTGGAAGATTGCCACGAGGGATCACACCGCAATTGGGTCCCGATGCCACTGGTGTAGGGTGGGTGTATGAATACACGGTTGAAAGTGATCAACACGATCTGCAGGAACTCCGTTCAATTCAGGATTTTTATCTTCGTTATGAGTTGATGAGCGTTCCGGGTGTTTCAGAGGTAGCCAGCATTGGGGGATATGTAAAACAGTATCAGGTGGAAGTGGACCCGAACAAGTTGTTAGCCTATAACATTCCCTTAAACAAGGTAAAAATGGCAATTAAAAGAAGTAACAATGATGTTGGTGGGAAACTCGTTGAGATGGCTGAAACCGAATTCATGGTACGGGGATTGGGCTATATCAAGTCTCTTGATGATTTAAAAAGTATTCCATTAGGAGTAGATCAAAATGGTACTCCGATTCTACTTAGGGGTGTAGCCAATATTCATTTAGGTCCGGAGTTACGGCGGGGACTGGTAGAACGAGATGGAATTGGTGAAGTAGTGGGTGGCATTATTGTGATGCGTTATGGGGGAAATGCCCTTGAAATTATCCATAAAGTGAGGGAAAAAATTGAGGATCTGAAGACAGGACTTCCCAATGGAGTTGCCATCAAGCCAGCATATGACCGTTCCTTATTAATCGAACGGGCAATAGACAATTTAAAGGAGAAATTGATCGAGGAGATTATTGTTGTATCGTTGGTATGTATCATTTTCCTGCTGCATTTCCGTAGTGCTTTCGTAGCCATTTTCACACTTCCAGTTGGTATACTTATAGCCTTTACAATCATGCGGTACCAGGGTATCGATGCCAATATCATGTCTTTAGGAGGGATTGCTATCGCCATTGGTGCTATGGTAGACGCAGCGATCGTGATGATTGAAAATGCTCATAAGCACATCGAACGTCGTTCCGGGGAAGTCGATCACTGGCAATTGATTCTGGATGCCTCGAAAGAAGTTGGTCCTGCCCTCTTTTACTCCTTACTGATAATTACCGTTTCATTTATGCCAGTATTTACCCTGCAGGCTCAAGAAGGACGATTATTCAAACCGTTGGCATTTACTAAGACATACGCCATGGGTGCTTCAGCCCTGCTGGCAATCACAATTGTTCCGATTTTAATGGGATATTTCATTCGGGGAAAAATTCTATCGGAGGAAAAGAATCCGGTGAACCGCTTCCTGATACGTATTTATCGACCTGCTATTCGTTTCGTTCTGAAGTTTAGAATTACAACATTGATGATTGCTCTGATTGCTATAGCTGTTACAATAATTCCTTTAAAACGAATTGGGTCAGAATTTATGCCTCCGTTAAATGAAGGAGACCTTTTATATATGCCTACGACGGATCCGGGAATTTCCATTACGAAGGCAAAGGAATTATTGCAGCAAACTGACAAGATTATTAAAACATTCCCGGAAGTTGAACGTGTGTTTGGAAAAATCGGTCGTGCTGAAACTGCCACCGATCCGGCTCCACTGAGTATGATTGAAACCACAATTACTATGAAACCGGAACATGATTGGCCGAAGAGAAAAAATGTCTCCCGCTGGTATTCCGGTTGGCACTTACCCGACTGGTTGAAATCCTTCCTGTCTAAGCTCTGGCCAGAACATCGAATCGTCACCATCGACGAACTGGTAGCGGAATTAAACGCTTCTATCCAATTCCCCGGTTTGACGAATGCCTGGACCATGCCTATTAAGACTCGAATCGATATGTTGAGTACCGGAATAAAAACACCCGTGGGGATCAAATTGATGGGCGATAATCTTGATACATTAAATGTGTTAGGAGCCAGAGTACAGGCAATCGTTCAAAAAATCCCCGGTACTCTGAGTGCCTATGCGGATAAGGTAACCGGCGGTAACTATTTTGATTTTGTCATCAACCGCAGAGAAGCAGCCCGGTATGGTTTAACCGTTGGTGATGTACAGGATATAATTCAATCTGCTGTGGGAGGAATGAATGTAAGCTATACCGTTGAGGGACTGGAACGATATCCGATTAATGTACGGTATAGTCGGGAATTGCGTGATAGCATTGAAAAATTGAAAAGGGTGATTGTTCCCACTCCTACCGGAGCACAAATTCCTATCAGTCAAGTGGCGGATATCCAGATTAGTAGGGGTGCACCAGTCATTAAGAGTGAAAATGCTAAGATGACTGGGTGGATCTATGTGGACATTACCGGGATTGATGTAGGTACCTATGTGAAACGTGCTAAGATAGCTTTAACAAAAGAATTAAAAGTTCCCGAAGGATATTCGATTGTCTGGAGTGGTCAATACGAATATATGGAACGCGCGAATAAACGATTGAAATTAGTCGTACCCATTACTTTGTTGATCATATTCCTTTTACTTTTCTTTAATTTTAAAAATGTAACCGAGAGTATAATTGTTATGCTTTCTCTTCCATTTGCGTTGGTGGGGGGCTTGTGGTTTATGTACTTATTGGACTACAATATGAGTGTCGTTGTGGGGGTTGGGTTTATCGCTTTAGCAGGTGTGGCAGCCGAAACCGGCGTCGTTATGCTGATCTATCTTGACCTCGCATATAAGTATCGTAAGGAAGTTGGAAAGATGAATTCTTTAAAAGATCTTTATGATGCTATAATGGAGGGAGCGGTTGATCGAGTCCGCCCGAAAATGATGACTGTAATTGCAATTATGGGTGGTTTGTTGCCAATCCTCTGGGGACACGGTACGGGGTCGCAAGTGATGAAACGAATTGCTGCTCCGATGGTTGGTGGGATGGTGACATCGACCGTGTTGACCTTATTGGTAATTCCAACCATTTATTATATGTGGAGATCCATTGAAGTAAAGAAAATCAGCCACCGAAGACACTCCTGCCCGCCCTCCCGACTGGTGGGAGGCAGGCGGGGAAATCACTGAAAAGATTTCTTATATTTCAGTAAAGTAATTTTATTTGGAAAATGATAGTACAACGAAAGGAGGTACAGAAATTGAAACTACTGCATAAGGAGTTAACTGGTACTATACGTCAAACAGCTTTCGAGGTTCATAAATACTTCGGTCCAGGATTTGCTGAGAAAGTATATGAGAATTCAATTGCCAACAGATTAAGAAAGAAGGGTGTGATTGTTGAACAGCAGGTGCTTGTAAGAGTTTATGATGAAGAAGGAACTATTGTTGGAGAATATGTTGCTGATTTATTGATAGAAAAAATTGTCATTTTTGAATTAAAAGCAGTAAGTGCATTAACTGATCAACATTTTTCTCAACTTTTGAATTACCTGAAGGCAACAGAGATAAAAGTCGGATTGCTTATTAACTTTGGAACATCAAAACTCCAGGTAAGGAGGTTTGTGATGTAACCATTGAACACAATGAATATACTGGCAAACTACTTTTAATTTCAGTGTATTCGGTGTTCTCGGTGGCAAAAGAAGGAAAGGAATGATAATATGAAAGATCCAGTATGTGGAATGTCGGTGACAGAAGAATCAGCTGTTGCAATTGAAGAGTGGAAAGGGGTTCGATATGGATTTTGTTGTCAACATTGTCACAAGGCATTTACAGAAGCACCTGAAAAATACATAATGGGAGATGAATACAAACAACACACAGATCCTGTTTGTGGAATGAAGGTTAATCTACAGTCGGCTGCTGGTAATTATGACTACGATGGATGGACTTATTATTTCTGTTCACAACATTGTTTACAAAGATTCAAATCTGATCCGGGACAGTTTTTATCCAAAACATCTAAACGAATTTCAGAGGAGGAATCCCATACGGTCCCTTCCTCTAAGGATGAAGAATCGATCATTTACACTTGCCCGATGCATCCTGAAATACGTCAGGAAAGTCCAGGTTCCTGTCCAAAATGTGGAATGGCTCTGGAATCTGTAACACCCACAGCAAAAACGAAGACAGAATATGTATGTCCTATGCATTCTGAAATTGTCCAGGATGAGCCAGGTGACTGTCCTATTTGCGGGATGGCTCTGGAACCGAGAACAGCATCCTTGGAGGAAGAAAAAAATCCAGAATTGATCGATATGACAAGGCGCTTCTGGGTTAGTTTGGTTTTATCTATTCCATTGTTACTCCTTACAATGGGAGGAATGATATCAGCAAGACTGCACATTACAGGAGGTTGGCAACCCTGGGTTGAGTTGATTCTGGCTACACCTGTTGTATTATGGGGAGGTGCACCATTTTTTCGACGCGGCTGGAAGTCAATTATTAACCGTAGTCTAAATATGTTTACATTAATAGCTATAGGGACAGGAGTGGCATATGTGTATAGTCTCGTAGCAACCTTGTTCCCGAATATCTTTCCTGCGGCTTTTAGAGGACTGGAAGGTAATGTGGCTGTCTATTTTGAAGCAGCGGCAGTCATTATTACATTAGTATTACTGGGGCAGGTATTGGAACTCCGCGCTCGGGACAAAACCAGCAGTGCCATTAAAGCTTTACTGGGATTAGCCCCAAAGACAGCTCGTATTGTTCGAGAAAATGGAGTAGAAGAAGATATCTCACTGGAATATGTAAAGCTCGGAGATTCACTGCGGGTTCGTCCGGGAGAAAAAGTTCCGGTTGATGGTGTATTTATTGAAGGCAGTAGTTCCATTGATGAATCCATGGTGACCGGTGAACCGATACCGGTACAGAAATCGGTTGGGGAGAAAGTAATGGGAGCTACGGTTAATGGTACAGGTACGTTTCTGATGCGTGCTGAACGAGTGGGAAGTGATACCTTGTTAGCCCAAATTGTGAAAATGGTAAGCGAAGCTCAGCGCAGCCGAGCGCCTATTCAAAGCCTTGCTGATAGGGTGGCGTCATATTTTGTGCCGACCGTTATTAGCATCAGCGTGATTACTTTTATCGTGTGGGGTCTGGTAGGTCCTGAACCAAGGATGGCATATGCACTTGTCAATGCAGTAGCTGTTTTGATTATTGCTTGTCCCTGTGCTTTGGGATTGGCGACACCCATGTCAATCATGGTGGGGACCGGCCGGGGAGCCATGGCTGGCGTCCTCATCAAAAATGCCGAAGCCTTGGAAACGATGGAAAAGGTAGATACCCTTGTTGTGGATAAAACAGGCACCTTAACCGAAGGTAAACCGCAGTTAGTTACCATTCAAACTAACAATCAATTTTCCGAAGATGATATTCTCCGGTTTGCGGCAAGTCTTGAACGAGCAAGTGAACATCCTCTGGGGGAAGCCATTGTATCGAGGGCGAAGGAAAAAGGATTGGAATTGACAAAAGTTGAGGACTTTAAATCCATTACAGGAAAAGGAGTTGAAGGAGTTGTTCACGGAAATTTGGTAGCTGTTGGGAATCGGCAATTATTGGATGAATTGGATGTTGATGCAGCTCACTATCTGGAAAAGGCGAGCTCTATACGGAAAAAGGGTGAAACGGTTATTTTCGTTGTATTAGATGGTCAATTTGCTGGTTTACTGGGGGTGACAGATCCTATCAAGGATACGACAGTGGAAGCAATAGCTGTTCTTAAAAAGGAGCACATACGTGTTGTTATGTTAACAGGTGATAATAGTACTACCGCTGAAGCTGTGGCTAAGCAAGTAGGAATTGATGAAGTGGAAGCAGATGTTTTACCAGATAAAAAAAATGAAGTGGTTAAAAATCTTCAGAATGAAGGAAGTATTGTTGCAATGGCAGGGGATGGCATCAACGACGCTCCTGCATTAGCTCAGTCGCACGTGGGCATTGCTATGGGTACAGGAACGGATGTTGCTATGGAGAGTGCGGGTGTCACCCTTGTTAAAGGCGACCTGCAGGGGATAGTCAGAGCCCGTAACCTCAGCCGAGGGACAATGAGAAATATCCGACAGAATCTTTTTTGGGCGTTTGCTTATAATTCATTAGGAGTTCCAGTTGCGGCGGGAATCCTGTATCCATTTTTTGGAATCCTTTTAAGTCCTATTATCGCTGCTGCGGCTATGAGCTTCAGTTCGGTTTCGGTGATTGGTAATGCCTTACGACTACGAAGGATAAATCTGTAATTATTGATGGGAGTTCAATTATGAACATACACGCAACAAAAAAAGTAACCGTAAAGAATCAAAAAATAAAACTGTTTCCTCGATGGACGATATGGCTTTTTGGTACATTATCATTGGTTATTGGTATTTGGATTGGAATGACCATTAGTAACAATAATAATCTGCTAAATCCGGATGATACATTTGTAGTATTTCAAACAAGTACCTTTGAGGTCGCAAAACAGTTTAGTTGTTCTTGTGGCGGTTGTGGTGAAGAAAATCTGGCGATCTGTGAGTGTCCTACTGCTATTTCTACCAAAAAGTTTATCGAAATGAATTTAAACGGTGGGATGAAAAAAGAAGAAGTGGTTGGATTGGTAAAAGACGTTTATGGTCATCACCGTGGATAGATAAAATATTGACATATCCGATAAGAAAGGAGATAAAATGAAGTTAATAAAATCAGTAATGATTGTGGTTTTTATTATAGTACTGATAGCTTGCGGGGGGAAAAATGAGACGCATAGTCAAGGTCAAAGTTCCATCATCGAAACCACACATAAGATAGAGGGTCACGAATCAATGAAAATGGAAAAACAAAAGACACATATTTCCGAAAGTGAGCAATTAGTCTATTATACTTGTCCAATGGAATCTCATAAACATGTTCATAGCAATGAGCCAGGGAATTGTCCCGAGTGTGGGATGAAAATGGTTGCTGCAGTTGTTACCACTGAAGAAAGGGCTGAGTACTTTGGTTGTCCAATGGAGTCTCACAGTCATATCCGGTCTGACAAAACTCGTACCTGCGACCAGTGTGGAATGAAACTTGTGCCCATACGGTTAAAAAAACCTGAATAATCACCTGGCTTCATAAATATTACTGTAGATAAACGAAGGATTGTTAAAAACAGATCACCGAAATGAGTAAGATTTTACTATTATCAGTGATCACTTGCCCTGCATGTGGTTTTCAAGAAGAGGAGACTATGCCAACGGATGTATGCCAATTTTTTTATGACTGTCGCAATTGTGGAACTGTGCTGAAATCCAGAGAAGGTGATTGTTGTGTCTTTTGCTCATATGGAACCAATCCGTGCCCTTCAATGCAGAAGAAACAGGAGTAGAATGATGATGAAGCTAATCAGTTTGAAATCATGGTTTACAGCTATTCCTCCTTGGAACTCATTATTCTACTCCGATAAAATTGGTGTTAATAAAAAAACAATGAATAGAGATTAAAATGAAAAAAGTAATTATAATGGCAATCGGACTGTTGTTGTTTGGAATAATTGCTTGTGGTGATGGGAAAGTAGTGACCGTTGAAGTATCCCTGCCGACCATACAATGCGGTATGTGTGAGAATACAATCGAACAGGGTTTTGGAAAGATCAAAGGTGTTGTCAAGATGGATGTGGATCTGGAGAAGAAAGTAGGGTATGTTACCTACAAGGACTGGGTTATTGATCTGGCACGTATCGAAAAAGCGATTGCAGAGCTTGGATACAAAGCAAACAATACTCCGGCTGATCCAATGGTATACAATAAATTAGCCAATTGTTGTAAATTACCTGAGGACCAAAAATGAACCAACATCTGTTTGAAGTTGAAGATATGATCTGCTCAGCGGATAGGGGAAGCCTTGGAGAAATTACCTGTTGTAGAAAATGTGAATACAGAAATAGAAACACAATTAGCCTATATTATTCATCAGAAAGATAATATTTATCTCAGGTACAGAAATGAGTGAGGATAGAAGAATCATGCTTGTTAGTAATTATTTAAAACGTAAGGCTCGCTGTAGGCTACGCCGAGGCTTATGTAATAGTTCCTGTTTACGTTTTACATATTTATGTTTTATTAACGGTAGCATACTCAAGTACTATTATTGTATTATCAACAATCAAAAAGCTGATGAAGAGGTCAGGTTAGTTACTGTGTCAACCAACGGTAACGAAGAATCTTTAGAAGAAACCATAAAAAATGCTGGGATATTCATGAAGAAGTCAGAGAAAAATGATTAACATCCATCCTATCGTTGTTCATTTTCCCATTGTGTTAGTCATCCTTGCGATGTTCTTTCAAATTCTTGAAGTAATAAAGAAACTACCTAAAGGTATGGCAAATGCACCAATATGGATAATGTACCTTGCAACAATAGCCTCCATCGCCGGTGCTGCATCCGGTTACTGGGCATCTGAGATCATAGGTCACGATCATCCAAGGCATGAACTTGTTCATGAACACCGGAACTTGATGCTGTGGTTTACGGGAATCATTACAAGTGGTAGTGCCATACATCTTTTTGTAAAAAAGATTCAAACGCCAATCTTCAGACTTATCCTATTGGTCAGTAGTGCTTTGATCATGATCATAGGTGCAGAAAAAGGAGGCAACCTGGTTTATGAGCATGGGATTGGTGTTAAAATTTTACAACAGGGTTTTAAAACAAATGAAGAGATTGAAAAGATACATACACACTCTGACGGTTCAAAACATACTCATTGAAGATGCAGTTAAGTTTATGAGAAAAAAATTAACCAGTTGTGCACCTAACATACGTTAATACGATAGCAACTGAATTTAAAAAAGGCTGAAATTTTCAGTGATGGATACCACTGGCAGGTGATATTAACCGTTAACCATAATTTGTTTCACAGATAGGAAGAATATGGAAATAACTGCTCCGAAGGAGTGCCTTCGGCAAAAAGCCACAATTTCATCACCAGATCGTTCAAGGCTTTACAAGTGGGCTCTAGCTCTGGCGCTAATCACGATATTTTACAATCTGCTGGAGGGGATCGTTTCACTGTTCTTTGGTACTGAAGATGAAACTCTGTCCCTTTTCGGTTTCGGGTTGGATTCTTTTGTGGAGATTATTTCAGGAGTGGGTATTTACCATATGATCCGAAGGATTCAAAAAAATGATAACGATTCTCACGACCTGTTTGAAAAACGTGCTCTGCGGATTACAGGAACAGCTTTTTACCTTCTTACCGCTGGTCTGATGATAATGGCGGGAGTCAATCTGTACACAGGACATCAGCCTGAGACTACGTTCTGGGGAATTGTGATTGCTCTTGTCTCTATTGTTACTATGTGGCTTTTGATACGGTACAAAGTCAAGGTAGGAAAGGCGCTGGACTCTCAGGCGATTTTAGCGGATGCGAGTTGTACTAGAACCTGCCTGTACCTGTCACTGGTGCTGCTTCTTGCAAGCGCTGGATACGAACTTACTGGCATCGGAATGATTGATTCTGTAGGTGCAATTATTATCGCCTGGTGGTCCTTTAAGGAAGGACGGGAAGCCTTTGAAAAAGCCACCGGAGTTGATTGTTCCTGTCATCAATCTTTGACCAAGTGAGAAACTGATTATGGCTTTTTAATGTGCTGTAACCTAAGTGGAGATAATCAATGAATAAGTATCAATTTATTGTAAAGGATATGACCTGTGAAGGGTGTGCTGGACGAATTCGGGATGCTCTAAAGAGAGTAACGGGTGTAGAAAATGTGGATATTAATGTAAATACTCATCTTGTAACGGTAAAAGGAATAGCTGAAGAGGAATCCTTAAAAAAAGCAATTATTAACACTGGCTATACTCCAACTGTTTTCAGAGGGAAAAAGAGCTTTCTTGGGCGTCTATTCCAGTAACATTTATTCAATGGAATAGGAAAAATGTGGAAGGAGGGAATAACAAGAGTTTATTTTTATGCTCAATTCCTTCGTACAGTCATAAATGACAATGAACAAAGAAAAAGTGTTTTTTTGGGGGAAAATCATTATTTTTTCAACAACCATTTTGGATTAAGATCAAATGTGTCATAAGAAAATAACCTTTTAACTTTATAAAGCAATGTTAATCTAA
>CAZVFT010000056.1:0-16531 GCA_964626495.1 uncultured bacterium | reverse complement strand
TAATATATCCCGCAAAATCCCACGGATATCTCGAAAAATCACCCGTCTCAAAGTCATCAATAATTAACCCAATACTAACAACATACGATTCCTGAATACCGTAACTTCCAGCACTTAGATCATATGTAAAAAATACCGGCGTTCCTATCGGTGCATCTGCTGACACAGTGATATTGAACACAGCATCCTCTGTAGTGTTAAAATAGATGATATCAAAATCGTGTGTACTAATATTGAGTGTGATGTATTCACTTAAACATATCAATGTGCCTGTCGCTGGAGGACTGTCAGCATGACCCTCGTTTCCTGTAGAAATAATAATATCAGCAGTCTCACCTGGATCAAGGCGTCCGTTATTATTTCCACCGACACTGTCATCAATAATCATATCTCCAACAGTAAGATATGGAGCATTAAGGGTAATGTCGAACGATGAATCCCATACATCTGTGGTATCCCCTGTAACTTCCAGCTCAAAATAAACTTCATGCTGATCGGGAATGCTGTCAGGAATCGTAAACGAGAATGCGTCATTTTCCGTGGCGTTGCTATTAGCCGGAATGATTCCGTAATCCTGTGAGTCATCAGTGATGGTTATGTACCCATCATTAGTAGAAATAATCGCTGATACGTTATTCGCAGGTTGATTCCCCAAGTTTTCCAGAGTCATATTTAGAAAAATATATTCACCGTAATCGGCGAGTCCATTTCCATTACCATCATCATTAATCTGATATGAATGGAAGATCACATAAGGTTCATCCGATACAACAATAATTGTTCCCTGATATCTATTTTTATTATGTCCAATTATGGAAACATCTATTGTTTCTGTATTGACTACAGGATTAAAAAGAGATACCGTACTATTACCCAAACTATCTGTAATACTTCTTCCAATTAGTTCATCGTTTTGCATTAATCCTACTCTACCAAAAGGAACATCAGTTTGAAATATAATTTCAGTGGTACCAAGTGATACACCTGCCGGATAACTGGCAGTAATATCCGTAGGAATTTCCGTCCATATATCCATGGTTGGATCACCAAAAAGGTTTAACTCATAGGCGCACCATCGAATAACCTGATCCTGATTGATATAGGAAACATTATCTTCTTTTGAATCACCATTGGCATCACCAATGGTTGTGATATCCTCACCAAAAATTGCATCATAAAACTGCCTGTCAAAATATTGAGAAGCGCCATTTGTACTTCCTACTTCCCCCCATCCATATCTAGAATTTCCAATAGTTGCGACATCTGCTGTTGCCATTGTTGTGATTCTCTCAGCGAAACAGTCATCGGTATAATACGATCCCCAGTCATTTCGGTTATCAAATGAACCGTTGTAACATCCTTGAGAATACCCGATAACAAATCCACGGAATATTCCATTGTTTGTAAAGTTTGATGTTGTTAAATCAGAATTATACATTTTCATATTATAATCTACACTTGAATGTCCCAGATGGTTACGTAGATTAATTCCAATATTATTAAAATGATTAAAAACATCATATTTATCCCAATTTCCATCCCTTTCATAGAGTTCTGATACGCTAAAATTATCCGATACACCCTCAGTGGTATATCCATTAGCTGAACTCCCATAAGCAACTTCATCCTTATAGTCACCACCATATGTACCTGGCCATAGATATTCTCCAATCATTAATGCTTTCTCAATATCATCAACCACTGGTTCATTCTGGTACATTCTTAATTTGTTTGTATGGTTCTGGATTTCTGTCACACTATCCACACAGATTCTTCCAATACTTACTTCAGCATAGAGATCATCTTCACCCGGTTCACCCCATTTATTATCGCCATCGTCGTTCCAAGTACCATCCAAACAGGCGTAATACATGTCAGCGGGAATGTCGTAATCTGCGTACCCGCCACCGGGATCGGCGTAAAATCCACGATGGGGAATAATATCTTCTGAAGCATTATTGGGAGCAGAATCTCCACCAAGAATTACATAACTGATTCCATTATTTGTATAGTAGTCAATAATGCAATTTCTGATTTTTTCCTGTATGTCATTACCCAAATATTGTATGTAAATCGTTTCTGTTGTAATCGTTGCTACGGTAAAACCGGTAGATTTTTTGAATTCAATATAGCTATCAAAAGCTGGTAGAAGAATTACATTTGTGATTATCAGAATATCGTATTCATTATCTCTCTTATGATTTGGATAGCTGTATGTATCCGCCATTTCTGAATCATCTACGATCCGTATAATCCTGTTCTTGACATAATTAGACTTTTTCAGAAATCGTTGTGCATTTATTGCACGATTTGTTGTTTTCGTCTCTATCTCCACAGTGATTTGTTGTAGGAATTTGACCTGATTTTTCACAGGGGAATATGTCATTGGATAGATTGTAAATGACCCGATCGAATGACCTGATAGAAAATGGGTACTTGCAGTACTTACAATATCCTCCGGATAGGCTTGCGTTGACTCATATATCTCGGCATTCGGTATCAGCTTGTAATCTGGATCTATTTCTTCCGACAATGGAATTTGTCTGCCAGCAGGTTTGAGGATAATATCATCACGAATAGGATAATAATTTGAGGAAGTAACTCTGATACTCTCTATCTCATGATTTTGCGGTAAAAGGATATCCGTTCCAAAGTGTGGCAATAGTGGATTTCCCTCTTTTCCCAAACTCTTACAATTTTCGTAGATCATTTCGGTATATCCATTCTTGGTTATTAATTGGGGAGTATCAAAAGTATAGGTTTGAATAATGGTTTCAGCAAAAAGCACCTGTGATACAAATAAAAATAGTACAAATGTACCTTTTATATTTTTCATCGTCTTCTCCTTAGCATTTTGTTTATCTACTGGATTCAAGTCTTGATTTATCTGTCTTTAAATCTATTATCGAATTCAGCCTTAACATCATCCTCTTAAGAATAGACTGAATCAAATTATGTCACAAACTTAATACCAACTTCTAACAAATACAGCTATCAAATAACAGTTGTGTTCTATATCACTTTTTTGGGGTCTGGCTTTTGATAGCTTCCCTCCTACTCTTCAGACAAACCATCGCTTAATTGGAACCCTTAATTCAATTTCTTTAAATCCGGTAAAAAATAATTTTGTACCTTCATAAAAGTGATCCCATGTTAATAAAGGAATGATTATTATGTAAAAAAGGAATAGCCATGTAATCATAGTAGACTGATAATAGCTAATTAAAATACTTAATCCGTAACTTAAGCCAATAAATGCTACATAGAATGATCGAGATTTAATAACCAATGTTGATATAGAGAGGAACATAAAATAAAAAAAGAAAACCGAAGGTGGTATTATCCCACTCATAACAAAATAGATAATCATAGATAAACTTAAAAGGACATCAGCAATAATGTCATTTTCTCCAATCCAAGTACGGGTACATTTAGGATCTCGACGGGCCAGTGGTCCATCGAAGGCATCTGTAAGCCATCCCAGAAGCAACAGAACAAGGGCAACTGTGATTCCATTTCGACCAACTAGTAAACCAACAATCACAATTGTAAATGCAATAACAATGCGAAATGAGGTTAATATATCTGCGAATAGTTTATATCGAGACATCGTTCATAATTCTCATGTTCGTGAATAGTATTAATAATTCATTGCGTTTACTTTTCTTAAAATTATCAATTTTTCATAAGAGGCCTTTTCAATTGTTATAGCTCCTTATATTTTCTCCTATTATGCATAAAGAATATTTGAAAATTTAATGGATTTTTATTTAATTGTGTACTTAATTTAATTTTTGCTGCACATCAATCCAGTTGATTGGTTCCGTAAATTCAGATATTTCATTCCTGCTTTTATTTTCCTTTACTCTTTCATAATATCCTTCACAACATAACCTTCAAATATTTCTTTAAGGTACCTGTGAAGCTAAAAGAATATCAAGCCAAAAAACTATTTCGTCGATTTGGAATTCCTACACCCAAAGGAAAACTGGTACATTCACCTGAGGAAGCCGAAAGAGTAGCCCGGGAACTTCAGGTAGCGGTTGTTATTAAACCTCAGCTTAATGTAAAAGGAAGAGGTAAAGTAGGTGGAATTGGTTTTGCGAACAGTATAGAAGATACTGTCAAAGAAGCCGAGAGATTGCTCAATACCACTATACACAATGAAAAGGTGGAACTTTTACTTGTCGAGAAAAAAATAGAGATTGCTCAGGAAATATATGTTGCAGTCACTATAGATTATGACGTCCGCAGACCATTAATTATAGCCAGTGACCGTGGTGGAATTGACATTGAACAGATAGCGGTTGAAACGCCAGAACGATTGATTCGCATCCACACCTCCCTCCTCAAAGAACTATGTGACACCGACCTTGCTCCTGTTCGATCAATGCTTGGAGATGATGTTTTAGACATCGTAAAGAAATTATATACTATTTTTATAGAAAACGATGCGGAGATGGTAGAAATAAACCCCATCGTCCGTGACACTGCCGGCAATCTCTGCGCCGTGGATGCGGTGCTCAATGTGAATGATGATGCTATATATAGACACGAACTTCTAAAGCCGATTCAGGAAAAAATTCTCAGAGAGGACCCCATCGCAGCTGAGGCACACAAAAACTTCTGGACATATATTGACCTGCCGGGTACAATTGGAATCCTCTCCTCTGGTGCCGGTCTTACAATGGCTATTCTTGATTTAATCCAAGCGGCTGGAGGACGGGTAGCAAACTTTCTGGACACTGCTCAATTTGACGATGAGGGAATCTATCAAGCTTTTGACCTCCTTTCACGCGCAAAATCAGTGAAAGTACTCTTTGTAAATATTTTTGCAGGGTTAAACCGTTGTGATCTTCTTGCTCGTGGTATCTGTCGATACATTGAAGACCACAGACCAGACGTTCCTCTTGTAGTGCGTATGGTTGGAAATTTTGAGAAAGAAGGTCACAGAATTCTGAAAGATATTGGAATTACTCCTTATTCCTCACTTGAAAAGGCGATTTCTTCAGCAGTGAATTTAGGAGAGAAACATTGACTGTTCTCATTGATCAAGAAACAAAAGTCCTCGTTCAGGGAATCACCGGTACAGCAGCACAGCATCATACCAAGCTGATGCTATCTTACGGAACCAACATCGTAGCAGGTACCCGTCCAGGTGCTGGCGGAAAAACAGTGCATGGAGTACCAGTATATAACAGTGTAGAAGAAGCAAATACTAAACACGAGATTAATACGACGGTACTTTTCGTCCCTGCCCGAGCAATTCAGAATGCCGCATTTGAAGCCATAGAGGCAGGGATAAAATTAGTAGTCTTGGTTAGTGAACATGTCCCCCTCCACGACACAATGAGAATCGTAGAAAGAGCTGAACAACTTGAAGTGACTGTTATCGGTCCCAACACTCCGGGAATCATCGCTCCCAGTGTTCCGTGCAGCATTGGATTTATGCCTTCGCGATACTACATCCCCGGTCCTGTGGGGGTGGCATCACGCAGCGGGACGTTGACCTATGAAATCGTGTCACGTCTTACTTTAGCCAGAATTGGACAGACAACCTGTGTTGGAGTTGGTGGTGACGCAATTGTGGGAACATCATTTGCAACAATGCTGGAAAAGTTTGAAAACGACCCAGATACCAAATCCGTTCTTCTCATTGGAGAGATTGGGGGAAGTATGGAAGAGGAAGCCGCAGAACTCAGAATCAAGGGTAAAATAAGCAAACCCGTAGTAGTTTACCTGGCAGGCAGGACAGCTCCAAAGGATAAAAAGGTTGGACATGCAGGTGCCATTGTATCGGCTGGACGGGGAAGTATTAAAAGCAAGCTGGAAGCATTTGAACAAGCTGACATCCCAGTGGCTTCATATCCCGACGAAGTGGTGGATTTGGTATCAAAAACTCTCGAAAAATAATTCACGATAAAAATAAATCAGGCAGAATAAAAAGTCCTGCGGGAGTTTTTTTACAACTAACCTATCCAGGGTGTATAAAAATAGAAAGTTACCTACTCAACCTCAACAAGAGGTTCTTCAGCATCTACAAGCTGCCCGGACTTAACGAAGATTTTGGCTATAATCCCTTCCACCGGGGATACAATTTCGTTTTCCATTTTCATTGACTCAACCGCACCTAAAACTTGATTTTTCCGGACTTTCTCACCTTCCCGGACATCAATCTGTACAACCTGCCCCGGCATTTGTGAGCGAACAAGCTTCTCTGCTGTTTCGTTTTCATCTCCACGTTTTTTGGGTTCGCTTTCAATTGTACGTTTAAAAATAAAATCTCTCCCCCTTATACCTGCATAAATTCTGTCTTCCTTATCAGCCAGATAGATTGTTTGAATCTTTCCGTTAACGTCAAAAGAAATTACGTTATCGGAGATACTATAAGGGATAATATTAAAATGATTTTCACCGACACCGACCCGAAAAGTTTCACCTTCATCCTCAAGTGTTACTTTATACGTCTGTTCCTGATGTATGAAGTAAAGTTCCATCACTTGGACTTTCCCAATTCAAAATCTCCAAAAAGTAACCACGGGTCAGGAGCTTCTGCCTGAACACCCTGACGATTACCAAGTACAGTCCTGCTAGTTGCTGCCTTGATAACTGCAGCAGCCAGAGCGATTTCCAAGTCATTCTCTAGCTTATCATCAGCAGTTAATTCCATTAGATTCTTTTCAATGAACGACGTATCCGCTTTTCCAGAAGCAAAATCAGGATGCTCTATAACGGTCTTGAGAAAATGGACGGTGGTTTTAATTCCAAGTATCGCGTAGCTCTCCAATGCACGTATCATTCTCTGTCGAGCCATCTCACGATTCTCCGCCCACACTATCAACTTTGACAAGATAGGGTCGTAATACACCGGCACTTCGCACCCGGAATAAAGGTTGGAATCGCACCGTACTCCGGGACCACGCGGTTCATTGACAAACAGGATTTCTCCCGATGAAGGAAGAAAATTATTGTCCGGATCCTCTGCATAAATACGACATTCAATGGAATGACCTTTCTGCTCAATATCTGACTGTTTCAGAGCAAGTTTCTCACCCGAAGCTATAGCAATCTGCTGGTGGACAAGATCAACACCGGTCACAAATTCCGTTACCGGATGCTCCACCTGCAGCCGTGCATTGACCTCAAGAAAATAAAAATTCTTATCCGCATCAAGAAGGAACTCAACAGTTCCCGCATTGGAATAACCCACAGCTTTCGCCACATTCACTGCTGTATCGCCTATTTTCCGACGGAGTTCCGGAGTCAGCGCCAGCGATGGACTTTCTTCCACTACTTTTTGATGACGCCGTTGGATGGAGCATTCACGTTCGAAAAGATGAACAGCATTCCCGTGATTATCCACCAACACCTGAAATTCAACGTGGCGCGGAGATTCGATGTATTTTTCGATATACACCGTCTCATCACCGAAAGCGGATTTGGCTTCTCTGGAACACGCTTTGAGAGATTTCTCCAAATCTTCCTCTTTCTCCACAATCCGCATCCCTTTCCCGCCGCCGCCTAACGAAGCTTTCACGATTACGGGATATCCGATGTCTGCTGCAATAAGCACCATTTCCTTGAGATCCCGGGTCTTTATTTTCATCCCCGGAATGACAGACACATTCTGGGAAATTAAGGTGCGCCTTGCAGCCAGCTTGTCTCCAACAAGATTCAATGCACGCGAGTTTGGTCCGATGAAGATGATGCCTTCCTGCTCACATCTTTCTGCAAAAAGGTGGTTTTCCGCAAGAAAGCCGTAGCCTGGGTGAATGGCATCCGCGCCTGTTTTCTTCGCTGCTTCGATTATACTGTCCATATTCAGATAGCTTTCAAGTGGAGAGGGTGGTCCGATGCAGTAAGCTTCCTCTGCCATTTGGACGTGAAGGGATTTCCTGTCCGCTTCGGAGTAAACGGCAACAGACGGAATATCAAGTTCCCGGCACGCACGCAGGATACGTAAGGCGATCTCACCGCGGTTAGCAACAAGTATTTTATTAATCATTCCTCAATCCATCCCGGTTTACGCTTGTTGAGAAACGCTTCCATTCCCTCTTGACCTTCAGGACTCATTCTCAAAGCCGCAATAACTTCCGCAGTGTATTTCTTGACTTCTTCAAGACCGAGTTCTGATACATTTTCCAGAAGGTCTTTGCACATCTTCAATGCTTCGGGTCCGCTTGAAAGGAGTTGTTTCACATAGAAATCAACTGTTTTGTCAAGTTCTTCAGGTATAGTAACTCTATTCACCAGACCAGCCTCAAGGACTCTTTCAGCGGATAATCTTTCGCCGGTGAGAAAGAATTCCCTGCATCTCCCCTCACCCACCTTCTTTACTACATAGGGAGAGATGCACGCAGGAACGACACCAATTTTCACCTCGCTGAAGCTGAACTTTACTGTTTCAGATGCTACGGCGAAATCACACACAGCAACAAAACCTGTACCGCCGCCAATCGCTGCACCGTTCACTCTGGCAATCGTCGGTTTTGGACAGGAATAGATTCGGTACATACATTCCGCAAGCTCAAGGGATTCTTTCAGATTCTCTTCATAAGTGTAATCTTTCACACGTTTCATCCAGTTGAGATCAGCGCCAGCACAAAAGGACTTGCCTTCTCCGGTCACTATCACTACCCGCAATGCTTTGTCTAGCGATATTTTATCAAAAACATCCAGCAATTCCCTCAACATCGTGCTGTTGAAAGCGTTGTGAACTTCGGGTCTGCTGAAGGTTACGTTAGCTACAGAACCGTGCTTTTCAAATGATATCGTTGAATAACTCATAACCTAATTCCTTTGCCGCAAAGTCTCTAAAACTCGAAGTTTTTATTTGTAAAGTTTTGGAAAGAGAAATATAAAAGTTATTCCAGTGATTAGGGATTTTAATTAATAGTGTAAACATAAGAATTCTTTGCAAAACCCAGTGTTGTAAAAAACCGTTGAAACGGTTCTTTATTAGCTGCTCATTTATTAACCCACGACTTAAGTCGTGGGTTGCAGAATTAGTCCCATATGCTAACCATTTTAATGGTTTTTCAAAGGGTTCCATAAGTTTCTTCTATATTTATATCTTTTTGTGCCTTCGTGCCTTATGGCAATTTTCCACTACATCCTGAAAATGCCAACTTCAAAATCTTCTATTGGTGCGTTCAGGGACATCGAAATACCAAGAGCAAGTGCTTTTCGTGTATCCATCGGGTCCAGTATTCCGTCGTCCCATATCCTTGCGGTACTGAAGTACGGACTTGCCTCTGCTTCATATTGTGCCAGGATGGGTTTCACAATTTTCTGTTTATCTTCGTCAGTCAGAATGGTACCGTCCTGCTCCATTTGTTTTATCTTCACGGTTGACAGTACATTTGCCGCCTGTTCACCTCCCATAACGCAGGTTTTACTGTTAGGCCAGATCCAGAGCAGTCTTGGTTCATAAGCCCTGCCGCACATACCATAATTACCAGCACCATAGGAACCGCCAACGATGATGGTGAATTTCGGAACGTCAGCATTTGCAACAGCGTGGACTAACTTGGCGCCGTCTTTCGCAATCCCGCCGTGTTCGTATTTTTTCCCGACGATGAATCCTGTGATATTCTGCAGAAAAATCAACGGGATTTTCCTCATTGAGCAAAGCGTAACAAAGTGAGCTCCTTTCACTGAACTTTCGGAAAAAAGAACACCGTTATTTGCTACAATTCCAACCGGATATCCCATTATTCGCGCGAAACCGCAAACAATTGTCGTTCCGTACAATGCCTTAAATTCATGAAAATAACTGCCGTCTACTATTCTTGCGATGACCTCACGCACATCGTATGATTTTTTTATGTCCTTCGGAATAATACCGTAAATCTCATCTGGATCATAATAAGGATCTTCAGGTTCTTTCACATCCAGGATAAAACGTTTCTGCGGATCAAGGTTTTCAATAATATTTCTGGTTATTTCGAGAGCGTGTTTGTCGTTGTCCGCATAATGATCCGCAACACCGGAGATTCTGCAATGTACGTCAGCTCCTCCCAGCTCCTCATCCGTGACCTTTTCTTTGGTGGCTGCTTTTACAAGAGGAGGACCACCGATGAAAATCGTTCCTTGTTTACGTACAATGACCGTTTCATCGCTCATAGCCGGAACGTAGGCACCACCCGCTGTGCAGGAACCCATCACGACGGCAATCTGTGGTATCCCCATCCGGGATAATCTTGCTTGGTTAAAGAAAATCCTGCCAAAATGAAATTTATCTGGAAAAGTCCCGCGCTGAAGTGGAAGAAAAATTCCACCTGAATCCACAAGGTAAATACACGGTAACTTGTTCTCCATTGCAATTTCCTGTGCCCGAATGTGCTTCTTGATGGTCATTGGGAAATACGTACCGCCCTTCACGGTTGCATCATTCGCCACAACAAGTACTTCCCTGCCGTGTACCACTCCGACTCCAGTAACAACACCGGCGCTTGGAGCATCATTATCGTACATATCCGTAGCAGACAGAGGAGAGAATTCCATAAAAGGAGTTCCCGGATCAAACAGCTTCTTTAACCTGTCCCGAACCAGCAATTTACCTCTTTCTACGTGCCGCCGGCTGGCTTTCTCCGAACCACCCTGTTTTACCTTTTCCGTCCGCTCCTTTAACTCATTCACCAGAACCTTCGTTGATTCGTAGTTCTGTTTGAATTTACTGCTTTTTATGTCTACTTTACTTTCAAGGCGAAACATTATTTTTCCTCTTCGATTAATTTACCTACCAGCCCTCTCCTTCGGTTTCGCTCAGAATTCGGGAGCAACTGGCCAGTTTTTTTAAAATGATTTCTAACGAATGAAGAAACTTGCACAATATTCGTTTTTTCTATACTGTTTGAAATTGTAATGAAGTCATCTCTTCCTCTGGCATCCTTTTATCAATATCCAAAAACTCAATACCGACAACATTTTCATTATTATCGAAATCAAGAATAACGCCGGGTCGTACTTCTTCTGATTCTACAATGGACTTTTCATCCAAGCGGAAGTATAACGAATTACTTTTTTTATCAATTTTTATTCTCATTTTATTCCCCTTTCATTCTTCTATCAAAAAATACAGTTATGGCTATGTTTGGTTTTACTTCAACATCAACAATTACACGAAGCCATCTATAATTGTGTTCCGAAATTCGCCGAAAGAAGTGTTTTGTTCCATCAGGTTGATTTTCAACTATTTCTGGTTCTCTTAAAGTCTGTTCTACTCAAGATGATTTAATAGAACGTTCTTTCAGCGTATCTTGAAAATGTTTTGTGTATTTCATCTGAATTTTAATGATACCAATTTATTTAAAGATATACAAGAGTGTAAATTGTGCTTACAGTCAATTTTACCATCGTTTAACCCTACTTATATAGCTCCTAACTGAAATACTTCGTGTTTCTTAGCGCCCTTGGTGGCTATTTGTCCAAGTTATATTACCTGGCTGGCACACACTTGTATCCATAGCAAATTATTCCTGCTTCTCCTTCAGAGGAAATCTTTCGGAATTCCACTTTTACTTTACTGCCGATTTGAATCTCATCAAAATCGCAATCAACTATCTGGGTCGTAATTCGGACTCCGTCGTTAAGTTCTACAATACCAATAGCATAAGGCGCTTGATCACTGAACGGTCCGGGAGGTACACGAATAACGGTAAACGTGATAAGTGTTCCTTCATCTTCCAGATTGACGGACTCAAATTCTCTTGATTCACAAGCATCGCAAATTAATCTGGGTGGAAAAAATACTTTGCAGCATTTTTTACATTTGCCGGCTTCTAATCTATATCTCTGAGGTATTTCTCTCCAATATTTTGATGGTGTTGTCATTATGCTGCCTCCAATATGTGAATTACAGTGCTTCCGCCGGTACCTCCCATATTCTGGGATAAACCTACACCGGCATTTTCCACCTGCCTTTTACCGGCATCTCCGCGAAGCTGTGTCACAAGTTCGTGAACCTGAGCGATTCCAGTCGCTCCGACTGGATGTCCTTTGGACTTCAATCCTCCAGATGTGTTTACGGGTATTTTTCCTTCCAGAGAAGTCATCCCGCTTTCTGCCATCTCACCGCCTTTGCCGGGTTCCGCAAATCCAAGAGCTTCAAGGACACAAATTTCGGCTATGGTGAAACAGTCGTGAACCTCAACAATGTCAATATCATTCGGTTTTTTGCCTGCCATTTCGTATGCCATTTTTCCTGCTTTTTCTGTCGCATTCAGCCACGTTATATCATCTCTTGAGTGGAGTGCGATTGTATCAGTAGTGTGCCCGGTTCCGGTAATCTTCACCACAGGTTTTTTCGAAATCTTCTTTGCTATTTCATAAGGACAAACAATTACGGCTGCTGCTCCGTCTGTTATCGGAGAACAGTCAAGAATCGTAAGCGGATCGGCAACCATCACAGCATTGATCACCTGCTCAACGGTTACTTCAAATGGAAACTGAGCGTTTGGATTCAATGAGCCGTGTTTATGATTTTTTACCGCTACGTGAGCAAGCTGTTCTCTGGTAGTTCCGTATTTATGCATATGCGCTCTGGCAATCATCGAATAAAGCCCGGGAAAGGTGATTCCGTGATAACCTTCGTATTCCTGATCACCGGCGGTGCCAAGAGCGAAAGTTGCATCATCTCCTCCGACATCCGTCATTTTCTCAACTCCTCCGGCTAAAACAATATCACTCATTCCGGATGCCACTTCAATGAACGCCTGCCGCAAAGCAAGTCCTCCCGAAGCGCAGGCAGACTCTACCCTCGTCGCAGGAATAGGCCGCACTCCAAGATAGTCTGCCAGAAGAGAACCCAAATGTTCCTGTCCGACAAAAAGTCCCGGTGACATACATCCAATATACATCGAATCAATTTTGTCAACACCGGCATCGTCAATGGCATTCAGGGAAGCTTCGACAAAAATATCTCTCAGAGATTTTTTCCACAACTCCCCCCATTTCATCATACCGATTCCAATTATTGCTACATCTCTCATACCAACTCCTTAATTCGCTTTCAATATTTTTTGACGGAACTTGGCATAGGTACCGTAGTCAATATATCTTCGGTAACCATCCAACTGATCCCTCGTATGTGTTTTTAGATTTTGAACTTCTTTAATCTTTTCTGTGACTCTAAAGATAAAACCGTCGCTGCCTGAACCGGACCCATATGATACCATAAAAATCATATCATCCGGTTTTGCTACGTCAAGTATGGCAGAAAGCCCCATCGGTGATGACCCTGAGTATGTGTTCCCAAGTTTTGGTACAAGCCATCCCTGCTCGATCTGCTCCCTCTTGAACCCCAGCATTTTGCCCACACGCATGGGGAATTTACCATTTGGCTGGTGAAAGACAGCGTATTTGAAGTCGTCAGGCTTCATAGAAACCTTCTCCAGCAGCATTTTAGCAGCCCCAATGATGTGATTGAAGTAAGCCGGTTGTCCGGTGAATCTTCCTGCGTGCTGCGGATAATGTTGATATTCCCTGCGCCAGAAGTCTGGAGTGTCAGTCGTGTATGAAGTTGTTTCTATGCATTCAGCGATGATATTTTCACTACCCATAATGAAGGCAGCTGCACCAGCAGCGGTGGAATATTCCAGCGCATCACCCGGTGCACCTTGAGATGTATCCGCACCGATAGCCAGCCCGTATTTGATGAATCCGGATTTAACAAGTCCAAGACAGACAAACATTGCTTCAGAACCAGCCTTACAGGCAAATTCATAGTCAGCACAGTGAATGTCGGGAGTCGCACCGATGGCATCCGCCACTACCGTGCCAGATGGTTTTACAGCATAAGGATGAGACTCTGACCCAATGTAAATTGCGCCTATATCCTTTGAATTTATCTTAGCCCTTACCAACGCATCTCTTGAAGCTTCCACAGACATTGTAATAGTATCCTGGTCGGGAGCTGGGACGGATTTTTCCTCAAGCATAAGCCCGCGTTTATAGCTGGGAGCGTCTGCTCCCCAGACCTTGGCTATTTCTTCAACTTTGATACGGTGGCAGGGGACATAAGCTCCGTATCCGACGATTCCTACCATTTTAATTTCTCCTTAATTTCCTGAATTGCACCAACAGTTTTTTCATTCAGGGATAAACGATTATTAAATGTGGTTATTATTTGTTTATATATTTGTGTTATTATGGTGAAAAGTATGAATTCTTGGACTATCTATATTCCGCCGATAAAGTCACCCTTAATTTATTTCATTTTGAAGGTTAATTAAAAGCAATATTGATAATATTGATAGTATCAGTTCACACTTCGATCTTCCATGTCTATTTCCTATTTTGATTTATTATAATATATTTAGTTTGTGTTTTTCAACATTTGAATGACATCCTTTTTTATTTCCCTTTTGTGTATTCCCTATTTTCAATTAACTTTCTGTTGATATGATTCATGAGTTCCCCCATGTTAGTTTTGTTGTTTTTTTCTTGGTTCCATACCAGGACTTTCATCTGATTTTACAACATTCTGATAAGGTGGAACATAGCTATCGTTAGAATGCCCGCTAACCAACAAAGAACACTCCATATCTTTTTGAAATTGTTGTATACTTTTGTAATATACACTAACGTATGACAATCAAAATCAACAATTGTGAAGGTTTTGAATGGGACGAAGGAAATATCGAGAAAAATTGGCTGAAACACCACGTCTCGAAAAATGAATGTGAAGAAGTCTTTTTCAATCACCCCTTGTTGGCTACGGGTGACTCAAAAAATTCAAAATCCGAAAAAAGGTATTATGTTCTTGGACAAACAGATTCAGGTCGTTTGTTATTCATCGCTTTCACAATTAGAAATGGGAAGATCAGAGTCATATCGGCAAGAAATATGAGTCGTAAAGAAAAGAGGAAGTATTATGAAGAAATTGAAGACCATTCCAAGATTTGAAACAGAAGACGAAGAAAGAGAATTTTGGTCAACCCACGATTCGACTGATTATGTTGATTGGGAAGGAGCTAATAAGGTTATTTTCCCGAAGTTAAAGCCAACTACCAAAACAATATCACTACGTTTGCCCGAATATATATTAGATGAATTAAGAACTATTGCAAACAAGAGAGATGTCCCTTATCAATCTCTAATGAAAATATTCTTGAAAGAACGAATTGACAAAGAATTAGAGACACTCAACGATATTTCAGAGAAAGAGGGTATTCTAACCGCCAATCAACCTGATGTGAAAAACAAGTAGCGTATTTTTATTTTTGGTGCTTTAACAAACGACAATTTGGCAAAGGGAAAGTCCTGTGGTGAAAAGTTTCACACCGGTTATTTCATCTTTAGAATCATATCAATCACACAAAGGCACAGAGTCACAAAGAGAAATGAATGAAAATGAGAGTGAAAAAATCAGATAATTCTTGGTGTCTTTGAGGCTTGGTGTGAGAAAAAAATAAATTCTAACAAATCGTTAGCCAGATTAGTGGTTAAGAAAATTCAATTCAAATATTTACCGCTGATATGTATCCTGTTTTACATTTCCTTCCATCTTATTGAAGAAGGAATGTTTGGATTCCCCGAGTGGGCAAAAATCAGATGGGGTATATCCATTTATGATATGGAAATGTGGCTGGTTCATAATTTTTATTTCACATTTTATCTATTACTGGGTTGGTTTTTCTATTTTGTAAATGAAAAGAAATTTCTCTCGCTCGGTTTAGGAATTTTGATCTGGGGATTCTTGAACTTTTTAAACCACGCTATATTCTCACTTGTTTTCATTGAGTATTCCCCTGGATTGGTAAGCGGGGCCGTTTTCTTGTTGTTGTTCGTTTTGGGTGTTCAAAAGCTGAAAGAATCGAAACTATTGAATACAAAACTAGTTTTATTGGGAACATTGTCTGGAATTCTATATTGGGTCTTACCAATGATATCATTCCTGTTTGCGGATATTGTAATATTAGGAAAGGGATAATGTAACTATTCCTAAACCTTGCAAGATATATTTTTATATTTTCCAGTTATGATTATATTCCGATATTATTCGGAACTTTCAACCTATTTTACAACATTCTGACTCCTCCAAAGGAGAGCCTTTGGTTCAAGGGAGTCCCAGTTGGGACAAAGGGGAACATAGATATCGTTAGAAGACCTGTCATAAATTTCAATCAACTCGAAAGGAGGAATATTATGAAAGGATTTTACTTTACTATCTTATTTTTATTACTTCCGTTCCGTACTTACTCTTTTGATTGGATTTCTATTGGACCTGATACAGTACAAGTGAATGGAGGCATTAGTTACGAGAAAGATATTCTTACAATTTCAGATGGACTCCTGGTCAATGAAGAAGGTAATTGGATTAAATATTCGAATGGCAATCTTCCTGTATGGGATATAATTGGATTTGGCAATAACACCTTACTTTTAATAATGGGAAATGGAAGCTGGTCAGATGGAATCTATAAATTTGATTTAACAAATCATCAATATGAAATTGTTGAATGGTGTGCTTATCCTAGTGTCTCGTAACATAAATACCTTGACATTGTAACGTATATTATTTATATTT
>CAZVFT010000055.1:0-17056 GCA_964626495.1 uncultured bacterium | reverse complement strand
CTGCGGGGATCACCGACGGGTACATTTTAAATAAGCCTCGGCATAGTCCTAGCCGTTCCGGCAACGGAGAGGCCCTACAGCGAGCCTTACATATTTACATAATTACATATTTTAAAAACCCTGAAGGGTAAAATCCGTAAAAAAAAGAGCCACCGGAGGGATTTGAACCCCCGACCCGTTCATTACGAATGAACTGCTCTACCAGCTGAGCTACGGTGGCAAATTGCGTGGCAAATTTAACTATTTCCCTCAAGACTTCAATATGGATTCTGAACTGAACCTAGACTTTAATCTTGAAAAGATTCGAACATTTTCGAGGTTTTATTGACACGCTGTCCGATAGGTGCCAAAAAATCTCGCCAGCATAAAGAACAACCATCTCAACAATAAAAATGCTAAACCTGAATTGGTTCTCATTTCGGCAGTGGATATAAGAGACGTTGGTAGTGAGAGCAAATGTGATCAGCCCAATTAGTCCATCCCAGAATCTACCAGCATAGATTCGTCCAGCACCGGGAAGGATGACATGTTATTTTCAAAAAGCGCCTTAATTGTGGACAAGCTTGATTCTTGATCAAGATTTAAAAGAAAGCGATAAAGTGGACCGTTTCCCAGTTCGCATAGTGTGGATGATTTCAGAAATAATGCTGAGAGCAATTTCAGGTACAGTCTCTGACTTGATATCGAGTCCCACAGGTGCATGGACTGTATTGAGCTGGTCAGAGCTAACCCCCTCGTCTGATAATGTTTCGGATAATATTTTCCACTTTCTCTGACTGCTGACTAATCCAATGTAAGAAACTTCCTTGGTCATTAACCACTGTAATAATTCAAAGTCGTGGAGATGTCCTCGAGTGGCTATCAGAACGTAATCCTCAGGTGAAATATTGATGTGACCTGAAAGGGTAGAAAAGGGTTCGTTGCCGATGAATTTTGCATGGGGAAAACGGTCAGAATTGGCTAAATCTTTCCGGTCATCGTAAATGTGGGTATCCAGATCGGTGAAATGGGCAAGTTCTGCCACAGCTTCACCTATGTGACCAGCACCGAAAATATGTAATATTGGAGGAGTTAATATTCGTTGAATAAGGAAAAGTTTATCCATTATCTCAACTGTTTCTACATCATGTCCAGACTGAACAGTTTTTATCGCATCCTTCACTTTATGTGGGAAATGTTGCAACGGATCATCTGGATAGATAAGATACCGATGGGAAGTAACAGGCACTTTCTGCTGGACTTCGGTAATCATCACGGCGTTGTTTTGCCTTCTGTTAAGGTAATTGACAGATTTCCAGAAGGATTGAATTTCCTGAGTGTAGGGTTCGATAAGAATTTTTACCACACCTCCACAGAGACCTCCTTCTGAAGTGGCATTGGTGCTGGTCAGCTCAAACGTCTCAAAGGTCATATAATTTTTTTTTATGACTATTTTTGTTTTCTCAATGATCTCGTTCTCCACATTTCCACCACCGATGGTACCGATGATTTTCCCATTTTCAAATACCAGCATAAGGGGATAGTCTTTACGTGGAACGGACCCTTTCCAGTGGATAAGTGAGCATAGAGAAGCCTTTTGAGAAAAGTCAAAATGGATGAGTGTTTTATAGAAATTTTTTTCCATTGTCAGATGATTAACTCCCGAATTTGGATTTTTTTAAAAAGATGAGAATTGCTTCCAGCACCCCCCGTCCAATAGCTCTGGCTTTGTCCGAGATGCTCAGATAGTCCACTGACTCTCCTCTTGGATCGACGTCGGCAATTTTTAATCCATTTTCCACAGGAACATCTAGCGAGATCAAACCGCGAACCAAACCTCCGAGTGGAGCTTTTATTTCGTATTTTTTATCTATTGTTCCCATCAATTCATTTTCAGCTACTAAATCTCCAAAATCCACATTCCATTCCAGAATTCCCTTAGCTGGAGCGTGGATCACCCGGCGTACCGTTTCCCCGCTAATATTACCCGGGATTTTGGTATCCGGTAGAGCTTCTCCCTGCCGGATGATTTTTCCGAGATTATGACCTCGCATAGTCTCCACAACTGCGTGACACGTTTTTCCTGCATTGAAACCCGGTCCCAAACCGATGGTAAAGGTCGTAAAATCCTTGATAGCTTCACTGCGATGTTTGAGCATCCGTGCATCCACTAAGATTGTTGGTTCAAGCGGAAGAATTTTTTCTGGATTATCCATTAAAATCGGAATATGACCTTCGGTGAATATTCTGGAGATTGAGTGAACTTTCGTATGGACAGATTTAACGCCTTCCACATAACTTTCGCCTATAAGGACAGCATCACTAAATGTAACAGTCCGACGAATCGCAAGCGGAACAGGTAATTCAGAGAGAAAAACACGAAATCCCGTCATATGAAGGACAAGAGCAGTGGCACTGCCTAATTCCCCTGCACCTCGAACCCAGACTGTTATATCATTTATCATATTTGTTCTCTAAATATTGATCCATATCCAGAATAACCCCTTTGTCTTCAACAGAAATTGATAGTGCGTTATCCTTGTGATCCCTAAAAATCTGTCGCCCGCCAGTTTCCCCGGTGGTGGCTAATAATTCATCTCGAAGAGTGGCTGAAAAGAAGTTAGGATGACCAATTCTGTATTGATAAACCGGTACCAGAATCAAAGGTGTTTTTTCTTCCAATTCTTTGAGTAGATAGGATACCGTTTTTCGCTGGATAAAGGGTTTATCTCCATTGCAAAAACCGTAGTAATCACAGTCTCTGTCTGCCGCTCTGATTCCGGTATGGATAGATGAAGCCATTCCCTTGTGGTAATGGGGATTTTCTACAATTGTAATTTTGTCTGCAAATTGCCTTGTTAAGATTAGTTTCAATTTTTCACTCTCATATCCAACGACAACAATAATCTCCAGTGGAAAATTGACGAAGGCAGCCACGGTTTTTTCAATGACTGTTTCGGTTCCTAATTTCAGCAATAACTTATTCGGAGGACGACGGCGGGAGATACCGGCAGCCTGGATGATCATACTTATTTTTTTTGACATTGGGGTTTTTTTGTAGATTGTCTCTTAATATTCATCGGTAATTTAACACTCCTTAAGGAAATAAATATTCGGAAATGAACCGTATCTGAATTAAATTATTTTTCCAAAATTATCCCACTTTACCAGGTAAAATATGCCGCTAGTACCAAAACATATTAAAAAACTTCCACCTTACAAATTTGTTAAACCGGTTTCTGAAATCCAGTGTGATCTTGGGTTGGAGCGGGTCATAAAGTTAGATTTGAATGAGAATCCGCTGGGACCGTCCCCGAAAGTGGTGGAAGCTGCAAAAAAATCCCTCCAGAACTGTCACCGTTATCCCGATTCTGGCGCATTTGAATTAAGGACCAGGTTAGCTGAGTGTTTCAATCTTAATATCTCAAATGTAATACTTGGTATTGGCAGCGAAGGGGTTATGTCAAACATTATGAGAACTTTCCTGGGACCGGACGATGAATTGATAGGGGCTCAGAACTCTTTTATCGGCTTTCGAATATTGGCGAAAGCCAGTGGAGTACGTAAAAACTGGATTCCCATGAAGAACTATCAATATGATCTCCAGGCCATAGCGGACGCCATCAATGAATACACAAAGATTATCTATCTGGCTAATCCGGATAATCCGACGGGATCCTATTTTTCCATTGATGAATTTGACGCATTTATGAAAAAGGTGCCCGATCGAGTACTGGTAATTCTTGATGAAGCATATTTTGAATATGTGCGGGAGCGAAGTGATTATCCCGATTCCACGCACTATCGGTATGATAACCTTATCACGCTGAGGACGTTCTCAAAGGCGTACGGTATGGCAGGTTTCAGAGTGGGATACGGTCTTTCTCATGAGAATCTTATCAATAATTTGCTAAAAATAAAACTGCTTTTCGAACCGTCTGCTCCCGCACAGGCTGCTGCTGTGGCAGCGCTGGATGATGAGGATTATCTTAAAATTTCACTGGTTTCGAATAATAAAGGGAGGAAACTTTTAGAAGAAACCTTTCAGGAACTGGAATTGCAATACTTACCCTCTGTTACAAATTTTATTACCCTTGTTTTTGAGAACGAAAAATCAGCAGCGGAATTTACTCGAAATATGCTTCACCGGGGTGTCATACTTCGGCATCTGGACAAATGGGGATTACCGGAGTGCGTACGTGTAACGATTGGCAAACCTGAAGAAAATAAATTTTTCATAGAACAACTAAGTGATGTGACGGTTATTTAGGTTAGGTTTTGCACCGATCAGTCGAAAGCCTGACAGGTTCCGTCAAAAGCCGGATAAATCAGTCGGACGCCTGACCGGTTTGGGTGGATAAGAAATGAATAAATATGGAGTAGAACGTTTTAACTTTTTTATTTGAAGACCTCCCCTTTTTCCCCTCCTTAGCAAGGAGGGGTGTAGGGGTGGTCTGAACTTTCCAAGCCTGCAATACATCAGGAGGGAGGAGTGCAACCTGTCAGGCTCCCGACTGAGGGGAGGTGGTTCGAAAACAAGATTATCCGTCAGGAGCCGGATAAAACTACCCACAAAAATGCGTGATGAACCGTTAATGATAATTAGTCATTGGTTTTTAGTTATTGGGTAATCACAAGGAGAAATAATAAATGAAAGAGGAAGCTTTGATGTTCCCTGATGCCAGAATTCCGTATGGCACCTGGGGAAGCAGTTATTTCCCCGCTTGGCAGATGTCCGCACTGGCGGAAGTCAACATTGGTCAATTTGCTGGTGAGTTGATGAATAAAATTTTAGGAAAAAGAGGGGTGCCCAAGCGTGAGCTGGAGTACCTTGTTATCGGGTCTACTGTTCCCTGGCACTGGAAGTTCTGGAATGCACCATTGGTGGCGAGTTGTTTGGGACATCGCATCCCGGGCTACCATATGGAACAGGCTTGTGCTACTGGTCTTCAGGCTATCCTGCTGGCAGCCGCTGAGGTTGAAGGCGGCTCTTACGACGTGGTTGGGGTACTGACCTTTGACCGGACCAGCGATTCCCCCGTAGGGGTTTTTCCGGAACGCCGTACTTATCGCAGGACAGAGGTTCTTGCTGATGTCTGGGATAATTTCGGTTTTGATCCGGCTACAGAAGGCGCTATGATAACCACAGCCGGAAAAGCTGCCAGAAAGTATAAAATCGATAGGGAGGAGGTGGACGAGCTGGCTTATTATCGTTATGTCCAGTATTTTGAAGCAAGGGACTCCGGGTTTCTTGATAGAGTATTGTTTCCCTTTGAAGTTCTGAATCTTCAGGGGCGTCTTCTGGGGCGAGTTGACGAGGATGCCGGAGTTCGAGCATTAACCCTTTCCGGATTGAAAGCGATGCATGAACTTGATACCTGTGTGACAGCGGGCACTCAGACTCACGCTTCTGACGGTATGGCTACGTTATTGGTAACCAGCAAGAACAGAGCAAAAGAGCTTAGTCCTCATCCGGAGATTGACATTAAATTCATTGGTAAAACTGAGGTGAGAACGCTGCCAAGTCTTATGCCCGAGGCTCCCGCTCTTGCTGTGCAAAAATTACTGAAACGGACCGGCTTGATGATGAATGACATGGTTGTTGTTAAGAACCACAATCCATTTGCTGTGAACGATGTTATTTTTTCAAAAGTAATGGATTACGATTGGCACAAGATGAATACAACCGGTTGTTCGCTTGTCTGGGGACATCCTCAGGGACCCACTCTCACCAGGATTGTGATTGAATCTCTTGAGGAAGCTGTATCACTGGGAGGGGGATATGTACTCGTTTTCGGTTGTGCAGCGGGAGATGTTGGAATTGCAGCCATCTTCAAAGTGGAAGAAGGAGGGAAGTAAAGATGATCAAGTCAATGAGACAGCCAACTCTTGAGACGCTGGGACTGGGAACCGTTCTTGAAATCTTTCAGCGTCGACAATTACCGGTGAATATCCATGATCTGGTAGACAAAGTTTTTGGCAATTCAGAAAGTCGAGGATCATTGGTAATCTCAGGAGTTAATGGAATTGTTGGTGCCGGTAAAGCGATGCAGTTCAGCTCCAGATTGGAGCCATTTGGAGTGGGTATCGTAGGTCTAGACTTTCCGGGCACACCAGATGGTATCGGAAGACAGTACCAGGGGTTGGTCGGAGCTTTTGGTAAGAAAAATGCCGATAGAGTTATGGCAAACATCATCCAGTTAACCTATGATGGAGTTCACCTGCCTTCCGAACTCAATGAATTGCAACCCCGGTTTCTTTTGGAAGCCATTCCAGAAATTCTTGACATCAAAAAAGCCCATTACAAACTCTTCAGGGGAACCTTTCCGGAAATAGAAATCCGATCGGTTACATCAGGATTTCCAAGCTCAGAACTGGGAGTCGGTATTGCCCATCCGGCTTTTCCGCACGAAATAAACAAGGTTTGGGAAGTTGTTGAACCGAAACCTTCTCCCATCACACAACTCTTCTGGGCTCTAGGACTTCTTCCGATACCAGTCAGCGATCACTGGTCCTTTATCCTGGATGTGCTGTTCTGCGGTATCACACTGGCAGGATTGCGATATCACAATGCGACAAATATGCCGTTCTGGAAAATAGACAAGTTCATCAGAAAAATTATTGGACCCAATCCATTTAGAGCACATGATGTTATCGGAGCGAAGGGAGCTAACTTTCTGACATGGTCTTGCCTTCATCACCTCGCGAATAAATATGGGGAACTATTCAGCCCCACAGTGGATCTTGTGGAACATAAGGAAAGCGGTCAAAACTGGTATCCGCCAAACCACTTCAGACCTGTGGTAAACTGGCATCTGGAAAGTGGTGAGGAAGATGAATTTCTGAACTGGATTCAGGGGGCATTGTTTCAGATGGCAAGTCTTTTACTCACTGAAAAGAGAGGTCATTTTTCCCACATCAACGCTATTGGCGAGCTATGTGCTCAGTTTCGTGGTGGTATTTTGGCTGTAATACGGGAAGTTGGTACTGACACGGCTATCCGGAGAGTGGAAGCTTATCACAAATTATATCCCGAAGCTGCAAAAAACGCCTGGCATCCGGGCGTTTTTGAAAAGATGGACAGTCCTGAGTGGCAACAACTGTACGTCAATGCTGAACACGATGGAAAAGTGGGTGTCATCACGATTGGTCGCGAAAGCTACAACAGTGACGTGGATGACGAACTGAACCGTGCTATTGACTGGCTAAAGGCAGAGAAAATCCAGAAGGTGATTGTTACCGGGGATTTTCATCTTTCCACACAGATGGTCGGAGCGGATACAAGTGAGTTCTTCCTGGCTCTGGACAATCGTGACGAGGGATTCAGGATTTCAAGCAGCTGGTCTAAGACGGCTCGACGGCTTCATAATGAATTTCAGGTTTCCGTTGGTTATGTTAATGGCAAGCGCTGTCTGGGAGGGATGTTAGAACTGCTGATGCACTGCCATTATCTGATTTCCAAAGATGATGCGGTACTGGGCATGCCGGAGGTAACCCTCCCGGTTGTTCCCGGGATGGAGGGTTGTCACTGGCCCTTCAGGAAAGCCAATCGTGAGGACTGGCCAAAACTTCTTCAATTGCTGTTAAGTGGAAAATCTGTTGCTGCTATGGAAACGGTTGGCTGGCTCATTGATTATGCAGCTCCGATGGAAGATGCCCTGCAGACAGTCTGGAAGATTGTGACAGAAGGTGACCACGGTTTGCAGAGAAGAAGGGTAGAAGAAGGTGTTCTAAAAGGAATACCGTTAGATGTTCCTCTGCCCGATCCAGACAGTCCAGGGACTGAAGCAGCCAGAAAAGCCATTATGGAAACTGTTCAGAATTCCTGTGGTGTAAGTTTAGCCGAAGCTCTCACTGTTCAGGCGAAACACTCAGCTGACTTTATGACTTCTGATCCCTGTCGGCGAGGAGTTATCGGTGCGGAGTTCAATAGAGTGATGATTGTGTGAGATGGTAAGTGGGGGCAAAATGAAGTTATTTATTGAAGTCCAACAAAGTTCGTGTTAACCAACAGAAGGTTTATTTTCCTTCAAAGCCTTCAAAACCTTTTCTGCTGTGATTGGTAATGATTTGATCCTTACTCCTATGGCATCTTCAATCGCATTGGCAATAGCACCAATGACTGGCAGGGTAGCGCCTTCTCCAACTTCTTTAGCCCCGAAAGGTCCCCGCGGTTCGTAGGACTCCACAGTACAGCTGTCAATTGGAGGAACATCCCTGGCTGTTGCTAAAAGGTAATCGTGCAAATTGGGATTCAAAATTTCACCCTTCTCACCGAACACCATCTCTTCCAGCAGTGTTTCCCCCAGCATCATGGCAATTGCTCCTTCTGCCTGTCCTTCTACGCTCATTGGATTGATGGGCGTTCCCACATCGTGGGCATCGGTGAATTTCACCACATTCACCTGACCCGTTTCTACATCTACTTCCACCTCACAGACACAAGCGGCAAAGGAATATGCCGGTGATGTTCCCACAGTAGCGCCTTTGAAATCACCACCCAATCCTTCTGGTGGAGAGTAATGGCCACGTCCGACCAGAGGACCGTTCTCAGCAAAACAATGAGCTGCAACTTTGTGCCAAAGAAGTTCAGTATCACCGTTCTCTTTATCACGGATGGAATTATTCCGAATGTCCAATTTGTCATTAGGAAGATTCATCATTTTTGCTGCCATATCCAGCATCTGTCCGCGGATATCTACACCAGCCATCTTACAGGCATTTCCTCCCATCAGCGTCACCCGTGATGAATACGAACCCAATCCCAGCGGTGTGGCATCTGTATCCGCAGACACAACCTTGATCCTGTCATAAGTAATTCCCATTGCTTCCGCCGCAATTTGAGCTAATACCGTCGTTGATCCCTGACCAATATCAATCTCACCGGTATACAGTATAACGGTATGACCATCCTCACTCACCTTGATCACAGCATTGGAGTGAGGAAACTTCGACCGATAAATCGGGTAGCCGGCTCCACTCACAAACCCGCCACAACCAATTCCTATTCCCTTACCAAAAGGTAGTTTGCCCTTTTTTTCTTTCCACTTGCTTTTTCTTCTGACTTTTTCTAAACACGCTTTAAATTCGCACGAACTAACATCCAGGTCGTTTATCGTTCGTGTGTTGGGTTCCATTGCGTTTTTAAGTCGCACATCTATTGGGTCGAGATTTAGTCTCTTAGCCATATCCGTTAGCAAACTTTCAAAAGCAAACCGCGGATGGGGGCATCCGTGACCTCTCATCGCTCCACAGGCAGGAAGGTTCGTATTTACACGAAATCCATCATACTTGAAATTGGGAATCTTGTATAGAGTTGGTACCATAGCCCCTGAGTAGTACGTTGCAACGATGCCAAAGGAACTATAAGCTCCTCCCTCCAATATGGACCTTTGCTGAACTGAAGTGATGGTACCGTCTTTTTTCATCCCGATTTTTATATCAATGATTTGCTTGTGTCTCCCGCGGCAGTGGTGGAACATCTCTGAGCGGGTGTACCGCATCTTGACAGGTCTGCCTGTTTCTTTTGCCAGCAGGGAAGAGAGAATCTCCAGAGGATTGGTTTCCGCTTTGCCGCCAAAGCCGCCGCCACAATGTGTGCCAATAACCCGGATATCGCCCTGTGGAATATCTAAGAGACGAGACAGCTGATAGCGCACATAATGGACTACCTGAGTCGTTGTATAAAGCGTAAGGCGTTCCTCATTATCCCATTCCGCCACAGCACAATGGGGTTCCATAGGATTTTGGTATGTCCTGTTGCCTTTGTAAGTATCAGAAAGAACAAGATCCGCTTCCTCGAATCCTTTTCCTACATCACCAAAATCCCAGTCCACTCGTGTGTTGATATTATTCGGATACCGTTTAAGAATGACAGGCGCTCCATTTTCCATAGCTTCAATGGGATCAAACACAGCTGGAAGTTCTTCATACTCCACATCAATGAGATTCAGAGCTTTCTGGCAGGTTACCTCATCAACAGCCGATACAGCTGCTACTTTATCTCCTATGTGGCAGACTTTTTCTTTTGCTAGGATGTGCTCATCATAGCGGGCGGGACTGACACCGTATAATGTGTCCGGTACATCTTTTCCTGTTAAAATTGCTTTTACTCCGGGCAGAGCTTTTGCCTTGCTAACATCAATTCTCACTATTTTTGCGTGCGGGAAAGGACTGGTAAGAATTTTACCATAGAGCATATTCGGAAGTGTAATATCATCAGCATATTTCGCTCTGCCAGTGACTTTTTCCCAGGAATCCTTTCTTGGTAAACGCTTTCCTACAACTGCACGTTCATCTTTTTGTTCCTTTTCCTCTGATGGTAATGTATCAGCATAATCCTGCCAGTGCTGAATGGCTTCTACAATTTTGGTGTAACCTGTGCACCTGCAAAGGGTCCCAGCCAGTGCTTCCCGGATTTCAGCTTTAGTGGGATTGGGATTTCTGTCAATCAATGCCTTTCCTGTAAGCACCATCGCAGGTGTGCAGAACCCGCATTGAATCGCACCTTCTTTAACAAAAGCTCGCTGAAGCGGATGCAACTCACCATCCGTTGAAAGCCCCTCAATAGTGATAATCTGCTGTCCTTCGGCTTCCAGAGCTAACAAAAGACAGGAATTGACAGGTTCTCCATCGACAAGTACCGTGCAAGCACCACAGTCACCAACTCCACAACCTTCCTTAGTTCCGGTCAGGCCAAGCTGCTCCCTCAACACTTCCACAAGTGTTGTTGTTGCGGTTACTGATACCGTGTGTTCGTCCCCGTTTACTATCAGTTTTAGGAAATAATTTTTACTCAATTTTTTTGGCATAGCTATTCTATTTTTTTGATTATTTCGCCACGAAGGCACCAAGACACTAATAGAATTGATAATCTTGAAGTTTCGGGATAAATAAAAACTTTGTGTCTTTGAGATTTGGTGGCAAAAGAATTAATAAGACTACAAAGCATTTCTAATTTTTTCTACCACATTTTTAAGCACACGTTTTGTAAGGATAGAAACCAATTCTCTCCGGAACTCACGGCTTCCGCGGGCATCGGTGATGGGCTGGGATTCCTCCCGCGCCAGTTCAGCTGCAACGGAAATTGTTTTATCATCCACTCTCTTCCCTATCAAAGAAGCGCTGGCTTTTTCTGCAAGTATAGGTCTGGGTGCTACGGCTCCAAGCACAATACGTGCCTTCTGACATACATCCCGTGAAATATCAAGAAACGCTGCCACGCTTACTACAGCCAGAGAATTGGATGCACGGCGCCGAAACTTCACATAACAGGCAGCAGATGTAGGAGATTTCTTTGTAATTAGAATCCGGGTGAGAATTTCACCTTTTTTAAGAACTGTCTCCCTGTTGCTGATGAAAAATTCCCTAAGAGGAATGGTTCGGTTTCCATTCTTGGATAAAAGCTCCACTTCCGCATCAAGGGCGATTAAAATGACCGGAAAGTCAGCACAGGCAACTGCACTGCAGATGTTCCCAGCAATCGTTGCACGGGAACGTATTTGAGGAGATGCAAATGTTGGAATCATATCCTTTATTTCCGGGAAATAACGCTTAACCAGTGGAGACATTTCTATATTTCTTGCCGTACAGGCACTGCCAATTGTAACCTTTCCGTTTTCTTCCACAATCTTGTCCAACCCGGAAATTTTCTTCAGAGAAATGACGTTATCCGCACATCGGATGTCAGTTTCAATATCTACCAGCAGGTCAGTTCCTCCTGCTAAAATCTGAGCATTGGGATGCTCTGCAAGCATTTGGGAAGCTTCACTCAAATCGGTTGGTTGGTGATAATTAAAAGTTTTTAACATTTACTAACCTGAATAAATCGCCACGAAGGCACCAAGACACGAAGAGATGTATTGAGCTTGCCGAAATAAACTGTTACTATAAAAAGATTTAACAGATATCGGGAATATGGATTTTATGTTGAAAAAACCCATTTTCATCCTAACCATAAATACATACTTTTTAATCCTTTGTGTCTTCCCGCCTGACCATGCCATTCGGGCAGGTGAGTCTTGGTGGCTAGTAAATTAATGAGACTAAATAGCTGTTTGTTTGTCATTTCAGTGTGCGCTATATTTCCGCCGTGAATTTATCGCAATAATCAGTTTTGTCCAAAGTAAGTATTTCATCAGAAAAAACATCTATAACAATTCAATAGGAGTACAAAAAGATGGATTTGGGACTCACAAATAAGAATGCCATCGTAACAGGTGGCAGTATGGGAATTGGTACTGCCATTGCCCTTGAACTTGCCAATGAGGGGTGCAATGTCGCCATAAACTATAGACGCCACGACACCGAAGCACAAAAAGTGGTTGAAGAAATCCTTGCTATGGGAAGGAAAGCTGTCGCCATAAAGGCAGATGTGACCAGTTATACAGATGCTCAAAAGATGGTGGAAACTGTCATTGAAAAATTTGACGCACTTGATATTCTTGTATGCAACGCTGGTATCAACTGGGACGGTGTGATATGGAAAATGTCAGAGGAGCAATGGGATCAGGTGATTAACGTAAATCTGAAAGGTTATTTCAATTACAATAAAGCTGCTGCGCTGATTTTCAAAGATCAAAAGAGCGGTAAAATCGTCAATTTATCATCAATAAACGGAATCAGAGGTAAGTTTGCGCAGACCAATTACTCCGCATCCAAAGGAGGAGAAATTGCAATGAGTAAAGCTTTGGCGAAAGAGCTTGGCAAATTTAACGTGAATGTGAATGTCGTCGCACCCGGAATGGTTATGACGGAGATGGCAAGGAATATCCCACCTGAATTTCTCAATTTGGCAATTGATGAAACCGTATTAGGGCGTATCGCCACAGCAGATGACGTTGCACACCTTGTGGCTTTTCTCTGCTCGGACAAGGCACGTCATATAACCGGAGAAGTCTTTAAAATAGACGGCGGTCAATATATATAACCTCAATAATTCATCAGTCCACGAATGACACGAATCTATCCATTAGCTGGCGGAAAGATTAGAGAAGTTGGTAATGAGAAACACTTTACGTAATATGAAGACGGCATATTATTGTATCTGTATTTATATCAATACTTTGCGTTTCTTCGTGCTCTTCGTGGCAAATAATATCGGATAGGAGAATTACGAATGACAAGAGTAGGAATAATTGGAATTGGGCACGGTGAGTTCGGCAGGCGGAGTGATGCCACCGTTCAGGAACTGGCTTTTGAAGCTTACCGCGAAGCTATTCAGGATGCCGGAATAGACCCAAAAGATATTGACGGCTCCGTCATTGGTTCTGTACCGGAATATCACAAACAGCGATCACTTGCAGGAGTCGTTCAGGAATATCTAAATCTGAACCCGAAACCAACCTGGCTGACGGAAGTCGCCTGTGCATCAGGAAGCGCAGCCATACGTACTGCCTGGATGGCAATACGATCTGGAACACACAGACTTATGGCAGTTATTGGTTGTCAAAAAATGACTGAACTTTCTACACCTGAAATCCTGGCACTTATGGGACGGGTTGGTGAGGTACAATGGGAATCCGTTTTCGGGACAACTTTTCCTGGCTATTATGCATTGTTTGCAAAAAGACATATGCACGAATTCGGTACCACACGTGAACAGCTTCTTCAGGTTGCGGTTAAAAATCACTTTTACGGAGCGAAGAACCCAAATGCTCTATTTCAAAAGGAAATTACGGTTGAAAAGGCACTGGCTTCTGATCCGGTTTCTGATCCTTTTCAAGTGTACGACTGCTGTGCCAATGCTGACGGAGCTGCCTGCGTAATCCTTGCTTCGGAAGAAATTGCCAGCAAATCGTCGAAACCTGTTGCCTGGCTTGATGGGATGGGCTGCGCTACAGCCAGTATATCCGTGTTGAGAAGACCGAATCTTGTCGGACTTACAAGTGTAGAAGAAGCTGCTCACAATGCCTATGAAATGGCAGGTTTAGGACCAGAAGATATCAAGGTCGCTGAAGTTCACGACTGCTTTACCATCGCAGAAATTATGGCTTATGAGGATCTGGGATTTTGCAATAAAGGCACTGGCGGAAATTTTATCGAAGAAAAACAATCATACATTGGTGGTCAAGTGCCAGTAAACGTTGATGGCGGGCTGAAGGCAAAAGGACATCCCATAGGTGCTACTGGTGTTTCGATGACCGTTGAAATCGTGAAGCAGTTAAGAGAAGAAGCCGGTGAACGCCAGGTGCCAAACGCTGATATCGGACTCACACACAACGTTGGCGGTATTGGACAATATTGTTTCGTTCACATACTCAGGAGGGATTAATTATGTTCAAATGGTTTGGAAAGGTCAATTTTTCTCCATACACCAAAGTCTCAGACTTTGCCGGCTACCTTAAGGATGGACATCTTATGGGATCTGTCTGTAAAAAGTGCGGATATGAGTCATTTCCTCCTCGGGCTGATTGTCCTCAATGTCTGTCGGGAGATTTCGAATATAAGGAATTCAGCGGGAAAGCGCGGCTTGTCACATACACAAAAATACACGCTGCTCCCACAGGATTTGAAAATGATGTTCCATATACCATCGGTGTAGTTGATCTTGAGGAATGCGGACGGCTGTTAGCCTGGTTCGGTGATACAATATCTGATGATGAAATTGGAATTGGTATGGAACTCCAGGTCGTTCCACGTATTTTTGAGGAAATAGAGGAAATCAAAGTTTACTACTCTCTAGAAAAGGTCGGCACGACTTGGTCTGTCTCTAAGCCCACTTCCTGAAAATGATAACAAAAAGGGCAGAATCTTTTCTGCCTCTATATTTCGTATTACACGCTCTAATATATTTGGCTATGTTCTATGAAACAAAGTAAACACATAAATCAATTTGGTACCCCTCTCTAACTGTCCGCCCCACAAACTTGTTAGTGACAGACGGAGTCTCAGGATAAAAAGGTTGAATTATTCACGCTGGATTTAGTTTTTGGAGGGGACAGAACATCTGAAAATAGGTTAAGAATATTTTGAAACATCGTTTGTTTCACTTTTGGGAACAAAAACAGTTGGAAAGTGTTCATAAATTTTGTATGTTCACGGAGCGTGAACAGTAAGCAATAATGAACACACCCATAGGCTGGTAAAAATGGATTATACACACAGAGAACAAGAAATACTTCGCATAGCCTTGGATAAGTTTCAGAAAACAACTGGACTTCCCACCGAGGTACAGAGTAATGTACACCCTCCTGTACTCGGTCCAGATGCTGTCGTCCGGATCAGAAATAAGGATTTTGCAGCTAAAGTTAAGGTCAACTTGCGCAGGGTTCACGTTGCCGCAGCAATGCATGAATTGGTAAACTACCCTATGAAGGGACTCATAATTACGCGTTACGTCACTCCACAGATAGCTAACTATTTAAAAGAATTGAATATAGCTTTCATTGACACAGCAGGTAATGCCTACATAAACGAACCGCCGGTCTTTGTATATGTCAGAGGAAACAGGCCAACAGACGATCTTGCTCAAGAACCCAGGCATCGCGCATTTCAACCCGCTGGCTTAAAACTCCTCTTTGCACTTCTCTGCAATCCGGGTCTTGAGAGAAATCCCTACAGGGAAATTACCAAAAAAGCCGGTGTTGCCTTGGGAACCGTCAACTGGATTCTGAAGGATTTAGTAAAGATGGGATACATCTTAGATATGGGGAAACAGGGTAGAAGCCTACTCATGAAAAAAGATCTGCTGAAACGATGGGTAACAACTTACCCAGAAATGTTACGACCAAGACAACTTCGTGGTCGATACAAAGCTAAGGACAGAGATTGGTGGAAGAACACTGTGTTTCTAACCAACACTGATTTCAACACCTATTGGGGTGGCGAAATCGCAGTAGCGAAACTGACCGGCTATTTGAAACCCATGATTGTCACGATCTATACCGAGGAGCGACTTGACAAGTTCACACTCAGGAATAGATTGAAGAAGGATCCTGCTGGTGATGTCGAGATCTTGATACCATTCTGGACGTTCGAACACAGATATCAGAACCGTCAAATAGTCCCGCCCCTCCTGGTGTATGCAGACTTATTGGCTACGGGAGATCCAAGAAACATTGAAGCAGCAAAAGTCATATATGATCAAGAGCTTATTGGACTTATCGAAGAAGATTGACCCTGATACAGTTGCGATTCTGGATGAGATCTCCCGTATAGCTTTATCCCTGGGAATTCAATTCTATGTTGTAGGGGCAAGTGCACGAGATTTTGTCCTCTACTATGGGTATGGTATTCCGACTATCAGAGCTACGTCTGACATTGACTTGGGTATTCAGGTTGTGAGTTGGGATCAATTCAATAATCTGAAAAATGGATTGGTTGAAACCGGAGAGTTTCACGATACAAATCAACCACAGCGAATTGTTCATGAATCAGGAGTACCAATAGATATCATACCCTTTGGTGGTGTCGCAGATGAGAGCGGTTCATATATCTGGCCAACTGATCGAGGTTTTGAGATGAATGTCTTGGGGTTTGATGAAGCATTTGATCATTCACTCACGGGAAGGTTCAGACGGGATCCGAACTTAGATATCAGACTAGTCTCCCCTACCGGGCTAGCGATCTTAAAGATCATTGCCTGAGGTAAAGGAAGACCAGGACGGGCAAGAGATGCCCAAGACCTTCTTTTACTGATGAAAAATCATATTGATGCTGGGAATTTTCAGCGTTTTTACGAAGAGATCGACTCCTTTGTTGTAGATGATGAAGGTCTTGATTACGAGTGCGCAAGCGCAAGACTATTGGGCAGAGATATTGGCGAGATTGGGACCGGAAGAGCAATCAGAGCCATTCTAGATGTGTTAGATCGCGAAACGGGTCCGGGTGGACAGTATACTTTGATCTCGGACATTCAAGTGGGTACCACACACTCAGATGACTTTGACACAATCCTTCGGCTTTTAGAACACTTGAAAGCTGGCATTTGTGATGTTGAAAGGAGTAAGAACTAGACAGGGAATCTTCTCTCCAAGATGATGGGATAGAACAATCAGTTCAAGAGAAACTTTTATGATTTCTTCCTGACTTCCGCACATTTTCGAAGTAAAATGTTAAGTTCAAATATAGTATAAGT
>CAZVFT010000054.1:0-17064 GCA_964626495.1 uncultured bacterium | reverse complement strand
CGCATGATATCTTACCGATGCAAGCTGGGTTATCTGAATATTTAATATTGTCAGAATAAGGGGAATCAATAAAGACAAAATCTGTAGAGTTATCTTGTAATGGAATTGACCTTGCATCATTTTGAATGATGTCGTCTCTATGTGAAACAATATCATATCCGATAACATGCCTATTCAATTCTTTAGCTACATCAATAGTAGTTCCGCTACCGCACATTGGATCTATTACCAAATCCTCCTCCTTAGTATATCTCTGTAATAAGTTCCATATCACAAATGCAGGAGTGACTCCACTAAACCTATTATCACCGTGAGGTCTATCGCCATAATTTTGAGTTGGGAAGTCTCATACACTACTCTTTTAAATAATATTTTATTCTTCCCATAACCCAATCCCAATCAGTTTTACCTTCAGATAAATTGTGGAAAAAACTTCTGTAGTTATCTCTCAACCACTCATAGTAGTCATCTTCCACATACAAACAGAATGTTTCGACAAGCTCTGACTTTATAATCTCTTTTGGGATTTCCATCTCTCCATCTTTGAATTCTTCTTCTAAAAAATCTTTAGCTACTTCTCTATCTAACATCTTTAATCCTCCAGCGAATTAAATTTTAATTTTCCATTTATAACCGAATATGTATAACAATCGATAGAATATAATCCTTTTACATCTTCAATTCGCTTTTTCAATTTATTTTTTGCTTCAATTTGGTTGCCAAAATCTCTACCTATTAAAATTCCTTTTATCATTCTATGCTTGGCACCAGGTATTAAACGAGCAGTCCATTCTATATATCTAATTAATTGGTCTATAAAAAATGGATCAATTATTCCCTTTTTTAGTTCGAAAACAGTGGCATTTATTGTTAGCCACATATCGAATACTTTCTTTCTGTATAAACAAACTATATCAATTGCACCACCAGCAATATATGTACTAACTTGATTTAAAATATTGTAATCATAGTTTTTATTTAACCCTTTATCAAAACCAGACAGCTTATGAATTATTTTAGGATTTCTCAACAAATATGCTTCCAAATATGCTTCCATTTTAAATTCTTTTATTCTCTGACCTTTAAATTTTAGCAAATCCACTCTCTTTTCGTGAAAATCATGGCCTTTATATTCTTTTGAATATTCACCACTTTTCATGTTTTGTTGTAATAAGGCTTGCAATAACAATATTCCTTCATCGTCCAATAGACTAATAACCGCTTTGTCAATTAAAGCAGAACTATCTATTACTGTTTTTATTTTTCCCTCTTCTTTCAGATCCCAAAATATCTCAATTGGAATGGGATTTAAACATATATGTTCTCTCAAATATTCAATTTTTATTCTATATGGATATTTATCCTTACTTGAATTTCGTTTGTCTTTAATCCATACAATTTCATCATTATAAAATAATTCACTCGTTACTTCAAACGGACCATGAATGAAACCTGATGTTCTTAAGCCTACTTTATGTGCGGTGTAATAAAAAACTACATCTCCTTTCCAAATATTAGCTAATTGGTTCAGGTTTCTCTCGGCAACTCCGAACAATCCATACTCTTCACTAATTTTAAAATATTTAGGGGAATTTAACAGATGAAATTTATGTTGCATATTTTATATCCTCCTGTCTAATTATTTTTAGGAAAATTTTCAATATCATAACAGTTTCATATATATAAGGTTAAATAATGTATGTTTTTAATTTTTGTTTCTAAATACCTTGGTTCTATTGCTGTTGATTTTACTTTACTTATTAGATAAGCCATTTTATTAATCTCCGTTCCGCTTGCTTTAAATCCTCTCGATATCGCAGTAACAATCGTAGTCCCACAACCATAAAAAGGATCATTTATGTGGGCATCTTCATCAGACACATACTCATCTATTAATCTTTCAACTAATTGTGGAATAAATTTTGCAGGGTAGCGATGAAAGCCATGAGACCATTTACTAGTATCTGACGGTTTATACTCAGTGAAAGACCAACTATTATCTATTTTTTTTGTATTAAATATGTGCAGTATTTCATCAGGCGACTTCATATTACTTTTCATCTTTATATTTCAAATAACTTATTGTTTACGAACATATAACTCACCACTACACCATTATTCTTCTGCCATAAACGGATATTGATAATTCTTAGATGGATTGAAGTTTTCTTTAACAGTTCGCTGAGAGACCCAACGGATTAGATTGAATATGGATCCTGCTTTGTCGTTTGTCCCGGAAGCTCGATTGCCACCAAATGGCTGCTGTCCCACTACTGCACCAGTTGGCTTATCGTTGATGTAGAAATTGCCTGCAGAATGAGTAAGGATATCCGTAGCTTCAATGATAGCTTTACGGTCGTTAGCAAACACACATCCGGTCAATGCATATGGTGATGTTTGATCAACTAATTGAAGTGTTTCTTTCCATTTTTTCGGATCATAGAGGTAGATGGTCAGCACGGGACCGAAAATTTCTTCTTCCATTGTCTTAAAATGGGGATCGGTCGTGAGGATTGTTGTTGGTTCGATGAAATAACCTTCTGAGTCGTCGTATCCACCTCCACTGATTATTTCAGCTTCTTGGTTTTCTTTGGCAAAATCGATATAAGAAACGATAGAAGCAAATGCCGCTCGGTCAATGACAGCGTTCATAAAATTTGAGAAATCCTCAACATCACCCATTTTGATTGAACTAACTTCAATAAGATATTTTTCCTTTACTTTTTCCCAAATGGAAGTAGGAATATAAGCTCTTGACATGGCTGAGCATTTCTGTCCCTGATATTCAAAAGCTCCCCGAATCATTGCAGTAACCAGGGCATCCACATCAGCCGATTCATGAGCTATACAGAAGTCTTTTCCACCTGTTTCACCAACAATACGGGGATATGATTTATAATTGCTGATGTTGTTACCTACTGTTTTCCACATACTTTGGAACGTATCTGTAGATCCAGTAAAGTGAATTCCTGCAAGTAGTTTGTGTTTCATCACGGTGGGACCAACTTTTGAGCCGGGACCGGGAATGAAGTTAATGACGCCGTCTGGAAGCCCAGCTTCCTTGAAAAGTTGCATTAGAAAGTAGCCTGGATAGACAGCACTGGAGGCAGGTTTCCAGAGAACCGTATTTCCCATTAATGCTGGAGCTGACGGGAGATTCCCAGCGATACTAACAAAATTGAAAGGTGTCACCGCAAAAATGAACCCTTCCAACGGACGATGTTCTACCCAGTTCCACGTGCCAGACGGAGAGTAAAGAGGTTGGTATTTATAAAGTTCCTGAGCGTACCATGCATTGAAATTGTAAAAGTCAATGAGTTCACAGGCAGAATCAATTTCCGCTTGGAAAACGTTTTTACTTATATTGAGCATAGTTGCAGCGTTTAGAAGGTCACGGTATGGACCTGCAAGCAGTGTTGCCATTTTTTTAAAGATTGCCACCCGGGACTCCCAGGGCATAGTTGACCATATTTTCCAAGCCTGCTGAGATGCTTCAATTGCCATTGTTATTTCCTTTTCACCGGCCAGATGATAGGTAGCCAGAACGTGTTGATGATTATGGGGCATTACACATGTAGTAGTATTTCCAGTTTTTATCTCCTTACCCCCAATGACAAGAGGAATTTCAATTTCGGTAGATCGTAATTCTTTTAGCTTATCTTTTATACTCACTCTTTCCGGGCTATTCGGAGCGTAAGATTTTATCGGTTCATTGATTGGTTTGGGAACAACCACAATTGAATTTGGCATAGAAATTTCTCCCTTCAATTATTTAAAAACCTTTTAAAAAGGTAGTGTAAATTTATTGTTTATAGGTTGTGATAAACAAAGGAAATAGGGGATAAAATGTAAAGTCTTGTTGATGGGGATATACTGGTTAAAAGTTTCAAAGGCTTGCCATAGGAGAAGACCAAAGGGCTAAACTGAGGTTCTCAAGTTTTTCCGAAGAAACTCCCACGACCCGGAGGGTCTCCATTGGAGGAGCAAGTTTTCTTGGGGGGTCACGCAGGAATTATCTTTAAATCACCCTCCTAACTTTCCAACTGGAGATTATTTACAACAGAACACACATGAGGTGAACTTATTAATGTGATAAATTTCAATGCTGTCCAAATAATTTACCAAAATATTTATTTAAAGCAGACGTGAAAAAATTGAAGAGAGCGAATAACAAATTGACAACAAGACCTATATTGGTTAACTTCACCTTCGCAAATGTTGTTTATCAATAGACAGTTGACTTTCACAATCTTTATCATACATTAAATAGGTGGCTTTATTTAAAAGGAAATTGGGTATCACTGGTTGGTTATCTGGAGATCTTGCCATTGATCTTGGGACTGCCAACACACTCGTTTGGCTTAGAGACAAGGGGATCATTATTAATGAACCCTCTATTGTTGCAAGATATATTAATAACGGTTCCATTATAGCTACTGGTAATGATGCGAAGAATATGGTGGGTAAAACACATCGGGATCTTGAGACGATACGTCCGCTGAAAGATGGTGTAATTGCTGACTTCAAAATGACCGATGGTATGCTTCAGGGTTTTATACGGAAGATTAATTTCAATCGTATCGCTCGACCGAGGATGGTTTTGTGTGTCCCCAGTGGTGTTACTGAAGTGGAGCGTCGTGCGGTAAAAGATTCTGGTGAACGGGCTAACGCCCGAGAGATTTTCCTCATTGAGGAGCCTGTAGCTGCAGCCATTGGAATCGGACTTGATATTGACAAACCAGTTGGGAATATGATCGTCGATATTGGTGGGGGTACTACTGAGATCGCCGTGATTGCTTTAAATGGTGTCGTCACGAAAGAGACTATTCGGGAAGCGGGGGGAGAAATGGATGAAGCTATTGTTCACTGGTTCCGCACTGAACATAAACTTGAGATTGGTGAACCTACCGCAGAGAAGATTAAAATTTCGGTGGGTTCGGCAATGCGGATGAAACAGACCCCTATCCAGGTGAAAGGTCGTGATCTTGTTTCGGGTATCCCTAAAACAGTAGAAATTTCATCAGATGAGATTCGTCAGTCTATGAAAGATTGTGTTACTCATATCGTAGATGCTGTGAAAAGAGCGTTAGAACAAACCCCTCCTGAATTAGCTGTTGATATTCTTGATCGTGGAATTATTCTAACTGGAGGAGGATCTATGTTGAAGGGGTTGGATCAAAATATTCGTGAGCGGACGAATCTTCCAGTTAACGTTTCTGAATCTCCCCTTCTTGATGTAGTCACTGGAACTGGTATGGTTCTTGAAAACCTCAAGAAGTATGAAGATGTTCTTATCTAACCTTAAGAATTATAAAGTACCTCATCTCTTATCATCGGTAACACCTTGCGTTTCACGCATTACTCATTACGCTTTACACATTACCAACCTTCACTTTATTACGGTTTCAGCACAAACTGGTTTTTATTGTTTATTCCACAGGGTAAATAATTCGGATTAATCTTATTAATGCGTAGTCTGTTAGGTTTTTTATATGAACGCAGAGAATACGTCGCATTACTTCTTACTGTAATTCTATCCTTATATTTTATCTTTTCTAATACTTCCCCAGGAATCCAGATTCTCCGTGGAAAAGCCAACACGGTTTTCTCCATTATCTACTCACCAGTTATGTGGGTAAGGGGGATTAGTGAAATTCGGGTGGACAATGAAATTCTTCATGAGAAAGTAATGCAGTTGGAACTTGTTAATTCATCACTATTGACTTATAAAGAGGAAAATGATCTACTACGATCGATGTTGGATTATAAGCGGGAAACACAAATGGAATTGGTTTCTGCAAGAGTTATCAATATGGGCATTTCTCCAATGCCCACCTCAATAAGTATCGACGTTGGGAAAAATTACGGCATTGAGCCAAATATGGCTGTGATTAGTATTGACGGCACTGTGGGGAAAACAGTCACAGTGGGTAATAAAGTTTCCATTGTTCAAATCATGCCTGATTACAATTTTAGGATCAGTGCAAAATTAGAAGAGAGTGGATCTATTGGAATATTACGATGGAAAGTGGGGGAAACTTTTGAATTATGGGAAATCCCAAAACCGGTGGAGGTTCGGATCGGTGAGAGAGTTCTAACCTCGGGATATAGTGATATTTTCCCCCCCAATCTCCCTATCGGTGAGGTAACTGGGATCATCGATCGTCGTGAGATGCTCCATAAAATTATCATTACTAAGACATACACAGATTTTTCATCACTGCAACATGTTTTCGTAGTGAAAAGGTAAAGATGTTAAATACACATTTGCGAACAGTAATAATTGGCTTTGGGGTTTTTCTCCTTCAATATTTTTTATCAGAACATATTACCATCCAGCAAATTCGACCTGACTTTCTAGTAATTTATATTATCTATGTAGCACTCAGTCAGGGTAGCTTCGCGGGAGTCATTTATGGTTTTTGTTTTGGTTTAATGGAAGATTTGGTTGGAGTTGGTTCTCTCTTTGGTCTTGCCTCCTTGACTAAATCAATTACTGGATTTTTAGTAGGTTTTCTTCGTGGTAAATATCCAAAACTAAATCCCTTTGTCTTCCACCTTTTATGGTTATTGATTATTTCAACCCATTTTTTCATCTATGTATATATTCGATTTCAGACAGTCTATGAATCATCCATTTTTATTTTCTTCCAAACTTGGTTTCTTGCACTTTGTTACACATTGGTATTTGTTGGTCTTTTTCAACTTATTCATCCCATCCATAAAGTTTACCCAACTGACTAGTGCTCAGGAGTGAAAATTATGTACCCGTTTCTCGCCGAAACATAGTTTATGGCGTGATTATTGTACTCTTTGCCTTACTAATAGGAAAATTTTATTACCTTCAGATTTATCAACATGAAAAATATCGTAAGCGAGCAGATTATAATCGTATCCGTCTGGTTACTACTCATGCTCCACGTGGATTGATTTTTGATAAAAATGGAAAGATACTTGCAGCAAACAGGTCGGAATATACCATTTCAGTTATACCGGTTGAATTATCACAAAAAGATGGAGTATTGGGTCGACTTTCCTCATATCTTGACCTGTCTCGTCGTGATATTGAAAAGAATATGATAAAATATGGACGCGGTCGATTCTTACCAGCGAGAATTTGTAGGGGTATTCCCATAGATAGATTGAGTTATATCGAGGAACACAAAAATGAACTGCCCGGGGTGATGTATTCGGAATTTCCTGTTCGACTTTATCCTGACCCATCCAGTCCGAACTTATCCCATGTTCTCGGGTATTTACGTGAAATAGATAAAGAAACTCTAAAAAAGATGGATGGAGGAGAGTACCAGCTGGGAGATTTTATTGGTGCTCAAGGAATCGAGAAACAGTATGAGCTCACTTTAAAGGGGAAGAAAGGACACTTATACTATCAGGTAGATGCAATGGGTTGTGAAGTAGGGCTGGTTCAGGATCGACCACCTGTAATTGCAGAACCCGGTAAGAATATTACTCTAACGATTGATGCTGATTTGCAAGCTTATGCAGAAACTCTTCTTAATCGTCAAATAGGCGCAGTCGTTATGTTAGATTCCAAAACTGGGGGAATTTTAACGATGGTGAGTAAGCCTGATTATCGACTGGACAATTTCGCTGGATTTGTAGACAATCATCAGTGGCAACAATATCTCACAGATCCTTCTCGACCACTTTTAAATAGAGCTACAATGGGGTTATATCCACCCGGATCTGCAATGAAAATAATTACAACAATAGCGGCACTTGAGAATAGATTAGTGAATTCTAATTGGGCTATTAAATGTACAGGTGAATATTTTTATGGAGATCGAATTTTTGGGTGTTGGAAACCTGAAGGGCATGGTATTGTAAATATGGATAAGGCTATTACGGAGTCGTGTAATATTTATTTTTACCAGTTAGTTCAACGTATGGGACTTAATCAATGGTATAAAATTGCGTCTCAATTTGGTTTTGGACAATTAACGGGTGTGGATCTGCCAGAAGACTATTCTGGGTTGGCTCCAGATATAGAATTTATGAATGAGAAATATGGTAAAAGGGGTTGGACAAAAGGATATCTATTAAATATTGCTATTGGTCAGGGAGATGTTCTGGTAACTCCACTTCAGATGGCGACATTTGCTGCCCGTCTGGCTACAAAGGGAAAGGTTGTTATGCCAAGGCTTATTTCGAAACCACTAATTTCAGAATCCAAAAGAATGGAACAGAAAGTAAAACTATCTCGCTCAACTTGGTCTACAATTTACAAACTGATGTACAAGGTTGTAAATGATCCTAATGGAACTGCATATTCATCACGTATTTTTAATCGATCAGTGAAATTCTACGGTAAAACAGGAACAGCTGAAAATCCCCAGGGCAAACCACACGCATGGTTTGTAGGATTTGCTAATAAAGGTAATCAGTCCGTTTCTATCGCTGTCTTGATAGAAAATGGTGGACATGGTGGAGAATCTGCCGCCCCTATAGCAAGTAAAATGATCCAATATTTTTACGGGATCAATTCTGAAATCTTGACTTTGCAATGAATCATTTCGTCATTAAAACTCAGGAAGTTCCAAAACACTGGTTTTTCATTGCTTTAGTTCTCACGGGTTTTGGACTCTTAACTCTATATAGCATTTCTTACCATTCAGATACGTCACTATTAACTTCCAGATTTGTAAAGCAGATATTTTGGTTAGCCGGGGGATTTTTAATATTTCTTGTCACATTTTCTATACCAAGACGAATTATTCACAAATATTCTTACTTAGCTGTTGCGGTTGTCTTCATTATGCTGTTTTTACCCTATATTACGGGTAAAATTGCAGGTACTTATCGATGGATTCAACTGTCAGGTTTTACTATTCAACCATCTGAATTGTTAAAATGGCTTATCATTATAGCGTTAGCGCGGTATCTATCAGATCACAATCTACAAATGGACAAATTTCGCTCTACGCTTCTTCCAATAACATTCGTGCTTATTCCAACGGCAATCGTTGCAAAACAACCTGATTTGGGATCTGCAATTATTTTATTTGCTCCAACAATTCCCCTTCTATATTGGGCAGGAGCAAGACCTTTGCATATCTTTCTTGTAATTGCTCCGGTGATTAGCATTGTAACCGCCTTCAATTTATATACGTTCTCCATCTGGATATTAGCTGTTGGAGTGGTGCTCTATCTATCAAAATTAGGTATAAGAATTGGGTTGATCAATTTTTTTATGAATGTTTTTATTGGTCTTTTTACACCCTTTCTGTGGAATCAACTTCAGCCATATCAGAAAGAACGAGTGTTGGTCTTAATTGACTTATCCCGGGATCCTTATGGAGCGGGATATCAATTAATCCAATCTATAACAGCCATTGGATCAGGGGGATTTCTTGGTAAGGGATTTGGAAATGGAACCCAAACTCACTTAAAATTTTTACCGGAACAGGAGACCGATTTTATATTTTCTGTGATTGGAGAAGAATTTGGGTTTGTTGTCGTTGTGTTAATTTTAATTCTATTTGCAGTTTTAATCTGGAAAATTATAAAAACTTCCTTCGTTGTTGACGAACGATTCTCAAGTCTGATACTTATTGGAATCGCAACAATATTTCTTTCCCACGTTTTCGTTAACGTAGGGATGACGGTGAATCTCTTACCCGTAAAGGGATTACCGTTGCCTTTTCTAAGTTATGGTGGATCCTTTCTTATATCGTGCTTCGCAATGCTTGGACTGGCTATGAATATGACTGTAGAAGATATTGAATAGAAGTCAGATATTTTAAAAACGTTTGTGATTTATGAACTGCTGATTATATGAAGTACTCATAAAAATGAGAATATGATTGAATATCATCATATTAAAATTTAAATTTTGCAAGTGTCTTGAAATGTTAAAAACCATATATAGGTAACATCTATGAAAAGATCATACTTAACTATCCTAAAGACTATTTTAGTTGTTTTACTCACCGTTTCTTTGAATTTCAGTATCAGTGCGCAAGAGAAAAAATCAACATCAAAATCGCAGAGTAAAACCTCACCGGAGTCTGATAAAGTTGAACAGATTGTGCAAATATTGATTAAACAGAGAGATAGAATCAAAGAACTTGAGAATCAGTTAAATCAGGTTTTGGGAGAATTGATTCCAAATATTAATAGTACACTTGAAACAATAGTAAATGCTAAAGCCCAATCTGATAGCGCAACTATTATGGTGATAGATCGATTAAATACTCTTCAGAATAAAATTAAAATTCTGGAGGATAAAGCATTATACTCAGATAGCACCAATTTTGAAATTCTGGCTCAACTCGTGATGATTGAGAATAAAATTGTCACGTTAACAAGAAGTTTTAATGAACTCTATGAAATTCGCAGTTCGCCTTCTTTAGATGAGAAGCAAAAAATCAGTAAGACTGACTTTAAACGGAATTATGTGCAAGCACTTGGTTTCTATCAAAATAATGATTTTCAAAAGGCAATCGAGGGTTTTTCTGAACTGGTGATTTCTGATCCCGGACATGAACTTGGGGATAACAGTCAGTATTGGTTAGGAGAGTGTTATTATTCGTTAAAGAATTACAAACGAGCCATTATTGAATTTGAAAATGTATTGTTAAAGTATGGTGATTCAGATAAACGGGATGATGCTCAACTAAAACTTGGTCTATGTTATAAAAATATTGGCAATAAAAACAAAGCAGCTGAAGAATTTATAAAACTATTAGATAATTACCCGGATAGTGAATATCGCCAAAAAGCTGAGAAATACCTTCAGCAGCTTTAATAGCCAATCACATCTAATTAAAGGAGTTTACCATACATGCCTATGAAAACGTATTTTTTAACCACTGAGATTATCCCCTTTGCTGAAACTGGACTTCTGGCTCAATATTCAAAATATGTTCCTCTCAGACTGCAAGAACTGGAACACGATATTCGACTTACAGCACCCAAATATGGCTTTATCAGTGAGCGTAAGTATATTCTGAGAGAAGTGATTAGACTCAGGGAAATCAACAGCACGTTTAATCATCACGACGTCAAGGCATCAGCTAAATCTGCCTTTATTCCCAGAACTCGGGTACAGGTTTATTTTATGGAACATGATGAGTGGTTTCAACCCTTAAATCCTCTTCTTTACAAGTTTAAGAATGGTCGCCCGCTGCATGATAACGATGATAGATTTGGTTTTTTCGGGAAAATTGCACTAGAAATGTTAACCAACCTGTTCTGGAGTCCCGATATTATCATCTGCAACGATTGGCAATCAGCATTTATCCCAATTATCTACAAGCAACAATTCGAGAGTCTTGATTTTTACAAAGATATTAAAACAGTACATATCATCCATTCTCTGGATGACTTTAGTAACATCTCTGGTGAAACATATGAAAAACTTGATGTTAAACTCCCCAAGGAATTAAAAGGTAAAAAAGTGAACTCACAAGCTGTGGCAGCTACTTTCGCTGATATGGTTATTGTCCTGGATACTCCTGAAACCAAACTATCGAATAAATTACCCAAACAGTCTGGTTTTAAACCAATATTTGAAAGTCTCGAACCAAAATTAAACACTCTTACTTTAAAAGAAGCAAATGAAGATAATTTGTTGGTTCTAGCAGAGGAGATTCATGAGCTTCTTCAGACCTTATCCTGATATCCTATCAACTCATAATTTTATTATTATTTTCTCCCATTTGCCTTGAGAATTAATCCTAAACTTCAGATTTCCATTACAGGGATAGGTTTTCTTTTGCTTCTTTCTGCGTCATGCACGGAAGATCCATACAATTTGAATCTTGATGATACGCGCCTGAATCCATCTTGTGATTCAATTACTATAAAACACTTTACATCATATCAAGTCCCACCATCTATTGGTTCTTTTTCAACTCTCTTTCTCGGAAACAGAGATGGTTTTAAGGTTCCATATACCTTGTTTAGATTTGGTGATTTAACTTCTTTTAATGATTCTTCTTACAAAATTGATAGCGCTTATTTTCAAATTACAGTTGATAGTTCTAAATCCGATGAGAATGCTATTGGTGATCAGCTATTACTTTACTATATGCCACTAGACTCAAATTATTCTGAATCTTCTACTAATTATAAAAATGATAGCTGGGTGTCACTAGACTCTTTACTCATTTCTTCTACTGTTGTGCAGGATACCATAGATACCCTTACTGTTGTTCGTTTCGACATAGATACGACTATTATTAATTCTTTGATTGACACCAGTTCAGTTGAATATCTATTTATATTACAAGCTCAAGCTGAGGATACATCTAAAATTCATGCTTACCATTCCAGCGAAAGTTCATCTTATTTCCCATTACTTTCAGTTCATTACACATATACAGATACGATGCAGGTCGATACAAGTGCGAGTTTTGGTTTAAGATCAGATGTCTCCATTATAGAACCTCCTTCAATTTTAAATTTAAATGCCTTTGATTCATCCTATGCTTATCTTGGGTATGGAGCAGGATTGAGAACCTTAATAAAATCTGATATTGATAACGTCGGAATCCCTAAAGAAGCAGTTATCGTAAAAGCAAATTTAATTATGACAGTATCTTATGAAGAAAGCGACTTATCTGATTCATCACAATTTAAAGTACTTGCATACAGTCTTGCCGACTCGGTTGAAAATTGGTCGTGGGGTGCACAGGATTCTGTAGATATTTATTACGAAGATATTGATCTCTATTCATCTAGTTCAACGATACAGGACTCGATACTAACTCTTAATGTGAAAAATATAGTACAATCCTGGATAGTTGGAGCATCAGAGAATTTTGGATTTGGATTATTAACAGTGAACAGTCATTCAATTTTTGATTATGCCGCATTTTATACAAATTCAGAAGCTGATACTGTAAAATGGCCTTATCTGGAGGTTCTGTATGAAGCTCCGTAATTATCTATTTGTATTTTTTCTTACGGTTTCATCATTGTTTGGTCAAACGCCCTATAATGCTGTAGGGTATGGATTATTTATTGATCAAGTTGATGCTGCAAGCTTTGGTCTCGGTACGGCTGGATTTGTACCCTCATTTAATTCAGTTTCTTCTATTGGTAATCCATCTACCTGGTCAGAGTTAATGTTTACGTATCTCTCCTCTCATTACAATACGGGAACGGTTGAATTTCTGAAACAAGGTGGTAAATCATATTTCGGTAGATTAATAAACAGTGTTTTTATTATTCCTATTAAACAGAAATATGCATTTGGATTGGGTATTCGTCCACTAACCCGAAAGAAGTTCTATTTGAACGATAGCGATTTGGAACCTTATGTTTTTTCAGGAGACACAATATCTGTATCGAAAAACATAAAAGGGAGTGGAGGAATCAGCAGTTTTTATATCGCTGGTAGTTGGAAATACCATAAAAATACGACATTCGCTGTTCAATGGGATTTTTTATTGGGGACATTTTCTGAAGTCACTACATCAACCTTATCAAATTCTTCCTATCCTTTCGTATATCAACGTTCTCTTCAATTTAATGGAACTCTCTTGTCGTTGTTTCTGAAACAAACAATTACATATTTACCGATAAAATCTGCAATTTTTCTAATGTATCAACTTCCCACTGGAACGATAAAACTTTCGGAAACAGATTATCATCCTTTTGAGGATATCGATAGAAATAAAGTACATTCATCTCAAGATAATCCTAATCCTTTTGATATAGATGCAATAACAAAAACACACACAAATTTTTCTTACCCGACGACGATAAAATTTGGTTTTACAGGGAATTTATCCGAGAAACACTTTGTTTTATTCGAATACGTATTGAGAAGGTGTGAAGGAATAAAGGAATGGGACTATCTTCACACTTTGAAGTCCGAGAAGTCCAACATTAGCTTTACCGATGATGAAAGAATTAGCATTGGCTATTTGAAGGAGGGTGATCCAAAGGTTAGAAATATATTCAAAAAACTACACTTCCGATTTGGAATATTTCAACAAAAACATTACATTTTTGGTTTTAAAGGAATATCATATGAACGTGGTTTTTCCTTTGGATTGGGTATTCCATTTGGGTTAACACACAATCAATTAGATATCGGATGTCGTATCTCAGAGAGGGATGGTTTTTTAGTAAATGAAAGAGAGCGAATAATACAAGCTACTGCAGGAATAACAATGGGAGATATTTGGTTAGTAAAAGGGAGAAGAAGATAAAATGAAAGTAAGTTTACAGTTTCACACGATGGTTAGATCTTTACTTTGTATTATTGGAATAATTATATTTTTTATTACAGCTTGTGTTCCACCTCCAGCGGAGGAAGAAACGGGAGATAAGGAGCAGGCTTATCTTGACTCTCTAAGGAAAGTAAAATGTCCACGATATATGAGTAGTGCAGCTGAGTATTATAAAAACCGAGATTGGAAGTCTGCTACTCTTATGTATAAAAAAGTTGTAGAATTAGGTTGTGATGAAGGTCAGGAGGAGGAAGTTTTTCCATATTGGGCTATAGCTCATGAAAATTTGGGAAATTTTGACAGTTCTGAGTATGTACTTCTTCAAGGTTTAAAGCGACTACCGGATAATCTCAACTTGCGAAAGAGACTTGCATATGCTTACAAGAGACAGGGAGATGTTGAAAAGGAAATTATGGAGTATGAAAAAATTCTTGATTTGGTTCCAGAAGATATTGAATCAATGACCACTTTAAGTGATTTATATGCCAAAGTTGATAGGTATGGTGATCAAATTGATTTAATTAAAAAGATACTCGAGACTGAACCCAATAATCGGGAAGCACAGGGTGATCTTACCATAGCATATAAAAAAACTGGGAAGGATCCCCTGGATATTTATCGTAAAAGGTTTGAAGATAATCCCGGTGATCTTTCTATAGGGCTCGATCTGGCGGAACAGTTAATGTCGAACAATGAATATGAAGAAGCAATTTTGGTTCTTTCTCAGATGGTGCGGATTGAATCTGATAACAATTCTGTCTCCAAGAAACTCGTATTTACAAAATTAGCAAAAGCATATCAAAGAATCGACAAACTAAAAGAAGCTTCAAGTGCATATGAAAAGCTGTTTGAATATGATCGACGGGACTTCCGAACAGCCCTTGAAATCGTAAAGATAAATTCTGAAATACCTAATTTTGCGAAGGCGATTACGTGGGCTGATAAAGCAATTACTATTGCGCCAAATAATGGTGAAACATACGCAGCTAAGGGTGACATATACTACAAAGCTTTTCAAGAGTGCAGAAGCGATCAACCCAGTCTGGATGATAAAATAATCGCAGGGCTTGCTAATAAATACCTGCTAAAGGCGGAAGAAAACGGTTATTTTAAAAAGAAACGTAATAGGGAATGGCTTGAGAAATACGAACTTGTGTTTGATAAAACCGACTGGTTTATGCTCGATACTGATATAAAGCAGACTGGTGAAGTCAAACCCTCTGGAAGCTGTTATGATTGGGTCGAGGAATCTCTTAAAAAACAGTTAGGATGGGAATAGGTTTTGTTAAGTTGTGATCAAAAACTGTTATTTATTTTTTATCCCGCCTTTGTGCGGGAAATTTTTTTTATTATGTTTGACAATCGTATTTAAACAATATAAGAAATGATAAGGAATGCAGAGATATGTTAGAAAATAACGATAATTATTTGTATGGATATCTAAAAGATTCAGATTCTGATTTGTATTCCTCCATTTTTAAGGAAGTACAGCGACAGGATAGAACCTTAGAATTAATTGCATCGGAGAACTTTGTCAGTTATGCCGTACTGGAAGCCGCAGGTGGCGTGATGACGAATAAATATGCTGAAGGTTATCCGGGCAGGCGATATTATGGTGGTTGTGAGAATGTGGATATTGCAGAGGACTTAGCCAGGGATCGTGTGAAAAAGTTGTTTAATGCTGAGTATGCCAATGTTCAGCCTCATTCGGGTTCTCAGGCAAATATGGCTGCCTATTTTACATTTCTTCAGCCGGGTGATACGATGATGGGACTTGATCTTGCCCATGGTGGACATTTAACCCATGGTAGCCCTGTCAATTTTTCAGGGAAGTTGTTTCATGTGGTTTCTTACCAGGTGGAAAAAGATACAGGAAGAGTTGATTTTAATAAATTATTGAAAAAAGCTCGAGAAGTAAAACCGAAAATGATTGTATGTGGAGGCAGTGCCTATCCAAGGAATATTGAATGTGAGCAGTTTCGTGAGGTGGCGGATGATGTAGGAGCATTTTTGATGGCAGATATTGCTCATCCTGCTGGATTGGTAGCGTGTGGGATACATCCAAGTCCGATGCCATATTGTGATGTGGTGACCTCCACAACTCATAAGACACTTCGAGGACCTCGTGGTGGCTTGATTCTGATGGGTAAAAATAGGGAAAATCCGTGGGGAATTGTGGCGCCAAAATCGGGACGAACCAAAATGATTTCTGAATTGCTCGATTCCAATGTGATGCCGGGGATTCAAGGGGGTCCTCTCATGCACATCATTGCTGCCAAAGCCGTTGCATTTGGGGAAGCTCTGAAACCTGAATTTAAAGTTTATTGTCAAACCGTTGTAGATAATGCAAAAATGCTGGCGCAGACGCTCATTAATAGAGATTATCAACTCGTCTCAGGTGGTACTGATACTCACGTGATTCTTGTGGACTTAACCGATAAAAATATCACGGGAAAGGCGGCTGAAAGAGCTCTAGAAAAAGCCGGCATCACGGTGAATAAGAATATGGTCCCTTTCGATGAACGAAGTCCAATGATCACAAGCGGTATCCGAATTGGAACTCCTGCGGTCACAACCCGGGGGATGGGAGTTAACGAAATGAAAGAAATCGGAGATTTAATTAACCAAGTAATACAGGACCATAAAAATAAGAAAGTCCTGGTGTCAGTAAGGAACCAGGTAAACGAACTATGTTCACAATTTCCACTCTATTCAGAACTTCAGATGTAAATATATCTAATCTGTATTCTTCCATTTTTTTAGAATTGTCATTGAATACACTTTGTTGATTATTAAATATAAGATAGCACTACTGTCCGGTTAAAATAGCGCCAGTTGAGGGGCAGGTTCCCTTGCTCTA
>CAZVFT010000053.1:0-17551 GCA_964626495.1 uncultured bacterium | reverse complement strand
AAAAGGTCATCAATGCTCCTTTGAAAATATATAACGATGAATTTGGTAGAATTATTTCAGTGGAGGTTGGGGGTGAAAACTTCTTTTCCCCAAACAATATAATATTATCTGCAGGTTACACTATTTGAAAGTAAACAGAAATTATGTTATCAAGGTTTTTTAACAGGTATTTTTACTTTACGGATGCTATTACTGTTGCATTTTGGACAAGCACGTTCCATTGGAACCTTTTTATCGTACGGTCCTCGAAATTCGTGTCCACAATGTAGACATTTAAAATCAACTTCTTCCATGGTTACCTCATCTTGGTCAGTGGTAAAGTAGTGAACGATGAGTGACGGAGTTTATCTGATAACTCTGCCACGCTCGTTAAAGCCTTACTACTTGCCCGTTATCATCAAGCCGCTGCTTCAACAGGGATTTTTTTCTTTGCTTTTTTCTCAGTCTTCTTTTTTTCTCTCTTTGCTTTTTTGGCTTCTGCTTTTTTCCGTTCTTCACTCAGGACTTTCTTGGTATGTTCAATTTCTTCCTCTGTCACTTTTTTACGCATTTCTTCCAGGTCTTTCATAGTTCGCGCCCACTTCTGACCTTCAGCAGCACTAATCCATTCAAGTTGCAGCCGTTCAGGTCGGATACCAAGCTTCTCCAGTTTATCCCAAAGTTTTTCCACCCGTTTTTGGGTCCAGCGGTTCGCATCAATGTAATGGCAGTCGGCAAAGTGACAGCCAGAAACCAGTACTATTGGTGCGCCCAACTCAAATGCATAAAGAACAAAATTAGAGTCCACACGACCACTGCACATCGTACGGATTACCCGTTGTGAAATGGGATATTGCATTCGGGAAAGTCCGGCTAAGTCCGCACCGGCATATGAACACCAGTTACATGCAAATACAGGTATTTTTTCTTCCGCATCTCTATCCAAGATTGCTTCAACCTGAGCCATAATCTGGGCATCTTCAAAGTGCTTCATCGAAATGGCGTCGAAATTACATTCTGCGGCACAGGTTCCACAGCCCTTACAGGCAGCTTCTATAATTTCTGCGGGGGTCTTGGTTTTTGGATCACCACCAGTAATGGCATTGAAGGGACAGGCTTTCACGCAGATTCCACAGGAAGTACACAAATCCTCATAGCATACAGAAGTAATAGCTTCCACACTGATCTGACCGGCATTCAGGAGAATCTGTGCGCGAGCAGCAGCAGCACTTGCCTGTGTGACGCTGTCTTTTACATCCTTGGGAAATTCAGCACAGCCAGCGAAGTAAACACCTCCTGTGGGCGCATCAACCGGTTTGAGTTTTGGATGGGATTCCATAAAAAATCCATCTTCCGTACGTGACAGTGTAAGCAGTTTTTGAACGATATTACTATCACTCCGGGGAATTACACCCACAGACAAAATTACCATATCAAATTCATAGTCTTTCACTGTATTGGCAACAGTATCCTCTACAAACATTGTCAGGTTTTTGGTCTCAGAATCTTCAAACATTTCTCCCGGTAAACCTCTGATGTATTGTACACCAGTCTGTTTACTGCGTTGATACAAATCCTCAAATCCCTTGCCAAAAGCCCGAATGTCCATATAAAACACAGTTATTTCCGTATCGGGATAGTGATCTTTCAGGAGCAAACTGTCTTTGATAGTATTCATACAACAGATGTTACTGCAGTAGGGATTTCCAATGGGTGATTGAGATCGTGAACCAACACATTGAATAAAGGCAATCCGTTTAGGTGTTGTCTGATCCGTAGGACGAATAAAATGACCTTCTGTAGGTCCGCCAGCAGATATCAGGCGCTCGAACTCCATACTGGTGATAACATTCTCCAAGCGTGTATACCCATATTCGTCCATCACAGTAGGATCATAAACGTCCATGCCAGTAGCAACGATGACAGCTCCTACATCAAGGGAAATCATCTTGTCTTTCATATCGAAGTCAATGCAGTTCTTTTCGCAGACGTCGGCACATTTTCCACAGGCGATGGGGTTGTGACCCAGACAGTCTTTATCGTTCAGGATATAGACAGAAGGGACAGCTTGTGGGAACGGCATGTAAATTGCTTTCCGAGAAGAGAACCCTTCTTGGAATTCGTCTGGTGCTACCACGGGGCAGACCAGTTCACACTCACCACAGGCATTGCACTCAGCTTCATCCACATAACGAGCTTTCTTGCGCACAGTCACATGGAAATTGCCAATATAACCGCCGATATTTTCTATTTCGCTGTAAGTCAGGAGATTAATTCGGGGATGTCGACCGACATCCATCATCTTCGGTCCGAGTATTCATATAGAACAATCCATAGTGGGGTACGTCTTGTCTAACGCGGCCATAATCCCACCAACGGATGCCTCCTTTTCTACTAAATGGACTTGATAACCAGCATCCGCCAGATCCAATGCGGCTTGGATTCCAGCCACCCCACCACCAATAACCAGCACGTCTTTAATTACCGGCAATTCAGTTTCGGTTTGCGGTTGCAAAAGAGCTGCACGGGCGACGGATACTTTTACGATATCCTTGGCTTTTTCTGTGGCACCATCCCAATCATCTAAATGTGCCCAACTGCAGTGTTCCCGGATATTAGCCATTTCCAATAGGTAGCGGTTCAGTCCTGCTTCCGAAACGCAATTCCGGAATGTTGGTTCATGCATCCGTGGAGAACAGGATGCAACCACCACACGGTTCAGGTTTTGCTCTTTGATGTATTTTTTAATCTCCTGTTGACCCGGTTCAGCACAGGTGTACTTGTTGAGAACGGAACAGACCACGTTGGGCAGCTCTTCGGCAAATTCCCGGACAGCTTCACAGTCCAGCGATCCCGCAATGTTCTTTCCGCATTCGCAAACAAACACCCCTATTCGTAGGTTGTCGTTATTCATTAGAAACTCCTATCGTTAATGGAGAATTTATATGGTGGAGTATTGTCTGTCTGACAATGTACGAGGAATACAGGAAAATTCTAATCACTCCAATACCCCACAACTCCATTATTTTATCTTTTCCAATGTAATCGTTGAAATATCTTTAATATTTATACCGTATCTTTCCTTTACTATATCATCTTTCATAGTACAAACCAGATGAATCTGGCATTTTGGGCAGGCTACCGCCATTATTTCAGCACCTGTTTCGCTGGCCTGTTTCAATCGCTCCCTCTGGATTTCCTTAGAGGTCATATCACAATTCATCCATGCACTGACACCACAGCAGAGTGAACCTTTGTTATTTTGTTTCATTTCGTGGAAATGTTTATCGTTATTTGCCTTAAGAGCTTCTCGCGGTTCATCGTAGATTCCCAGATGTCGTCCCAATCGACAGGGGTCCTGAAACGTGATATCTGTATTGACCTCTTTAAGTTTAATCTCTCCGTTGCCGATCTTCTCGGCTAAAAACTGACTCATGTGTTTCAGTTCAGCTTGGACAGTGAAGCCATATTCGGGATATAAATTTTTAAAGGCGCTCATACATTCAGCACAGGAGAACAAAATGGTTTTGGCGCCGGTTTTGTTTACCTCATTCAAATTGTGTTGAGCCAGCATTTTAAAGTTTTCAACGTCACCGTTCCATAGAAGGTCATGACCACAACAACGTTCGTTTGATATTAAGACGGGAGTTATATTCAATTTATTCAAAATTTTAATACTGCTTTTTGCAGCATCCAGAATGGATAAATCCAGGTCGGTGAAGAATACGTCAAAATACGGAGCACAACCGACGAAATAGAGAATTTCTCCGTGATCAGCAACTTCGAGATCATCCGTTACCCAATCCAGTCGATTTTGTTTCAGATCCTTCATGGTCATAATATTCTGAAGTAGTTCCATCGCTCCAGAGTGGGAACACTTACCATGAAAACCAGAATCTTTGGCTCTCACTCGTATAATTTGTGTCAGTTCACTGTACTGGATATTGGAGGGACAAACGGCATCACACCGTTTACATGTCAAGCAGCTCCAGAGGTCATAATCGGCAAAGAGGTTGTCGAAATCCTCACGTACAGCTTTTGTTATTAAACTTCTTGGTGAGTATTGCATGCTGAATCGGGAGACCGGACAGACACCTGTGCATTTTCCACACTCAAGGCAGGCTAAGGCGTTGGTGGCTTTTATTTTGGTTGTTAGTTCAGATGACATAAGTCACTCCAAGTTGTATCGGTGACTGGGTGAAAGTGAGATGGGGTGAGGGGGAGAGGGAGTGAAGGAGGAAATGAGGTACATTATCTACTAAAAATTTTTTACGGTTCACCATTTCTCCTTTTCTCCCACTCACTTTTTGATACTCCATTTCTCCGGATGGGTTCTCATGTTAACCAACTTACCTAAGATGTTATCATAGTCTTTATTTAATTTACTGTAAACTGGTTTTGAGATATAACCACATGCGACTGAAAGATCAAGCCAGGTCTGTGTTTCGCAGGTTTCGGCTTTTGAATCATTGATTTTCGCTGTAAATGCTGCCGGATAGATTCTTTTTCTCCAGGCTTCGGCCAGGTTGGCGCACAAAGACCGGGAAGAACGGCGCATTTGGTCGGTTAAGGAATAACGCTCCTCTTTTGGAAATTTTATAGTTATTTCAAATATTTTCATGGAAGCTTTGAAAGAATGTCTATAAACATCCAAATCTCTATGGCTTTTAATCAGTTTCATATCACCTTTTCTCCCTCTCCCCCCATCTCATCTTCTACACTTATCCCATTCATCGTTACTCCGAGACAAATTCATTCACTGCTTCAGCAAACTTGCTGGTATCCTTGTTGCGAATCTGTTCATAACTAATCCGGTTTGAATCAATCCCAAGTAAATGTGCCAGATTTTTCACTTTATCGAAAGTTTCTGTAAACTTTTTAGCACCGAATTCATAATGACACTCATCCAAGTGACAACCCGCTATCAATATCCCCTCCGCTCCTTCATTTAGCGCACGGAAAATATAGGACATTTCAATCTGACCAGTACACATGGTGTTAATGAATAAAATATTGGTACTATTAGCTTTGATGCCAAGTTGTTTGGAATCATTAACCGCCGAACCATTCCAGTTGCAAGTGAACACCACAATGTTACGCCTGTCTGGATCTAATTTTCTAAGATTATAGGATAGCCAATCACTGGTGAAATATCCCGGCAGAATGGCACTGGATGAACAGAATGCCACGCAGGTACCACAGCCACGACATACATCAGGATCAATGAAAGAAACAAAAACTTCATCTCCTTTCGGTTTCAATTCACAAGCAGAATATTCACATAAAGCCACACAATCCCCACAACCACGACAGAGGTCTCCCTGCACTATTGGTACCAGAAGATTGAGCTGGAAAGCGATTTCTTTGCCAGTATCGAGTTTTAGAATTCCTTCACAGGTGTCATTATACAGATCTTGAGTGGGAAATTCAGCGGGAAGCCGGAACAGGGATTCACCTTTTTCATCGGTTGAAACAAGCATAGCCAGACCTTTATCACATTCAGAAACACAGATAAAACATTCATCACATGGACCACACCTCAAGCAGCGCTGTGCTTCCTTTACAGCGGTGAGTTCGTTAAAACCAAATTCCACTTCTTCAAAACTGTTCTTTCGATCAGGAATTTTCTGCATCGGCATTTTTGCTCGTTTGGTCTTAGGATGGGTGGTAATGTCAACTTTGATTTCACTTTCCAGTGAAGGCGGGTAATCGTCTTTTTTAGTTAACGGTTCGCCATTCAGATATCGGTCAATTGATTGAGCTGCAGTGTGTCCTTGAGCAATCGCATCAATTACCGTGTTTGGTCCGGTTACCGCATCCCCGCCGGCAAAAACACCGGGTACATTAGTCGCCATTGTTGATTCATCGGCGATGAAGGTGTTCCAGCGGGAAATGTCCAGATCATGGTCCTCCGGTAAGAAAGAAAGATCAGGTTCCTGGCTGATAGCTGGGATGATTACATCAGCTTCTACCACAAATTCTGATCCTTCAATGGGAATAGGGCGCCGCCGACCGCTTTCATCCGGCTTACCCAATGTCATTTTTACACATTCCATCCCAGTAACTCTTCCTTTTTCACCCAGAATTTTTACAGGAGTCGCAAGGTAGTGAATGTTTACCCCTTCATGCTCAGCTTCTTCAATTTCTGCTTCGTTTGCAGGCATTTCTTTTCGAGACCGACGATACACAATGTTGACTTCTTCGCAATCCAAACGGAGGGCAGTTCGGGCAGCGTCAATGGCGGAATTTCCTCCACCGATTACTATGACTTTGTTTCCGGGTTTCCTTGGTTTATCGAGATTAACACCACGCAGAAATGTAACCGCATCCAGGAAACCTTTGTAATCATCTTCACCGGGAATATTGAGTTTTTTCCCTTTATGTGTTCCAACGGCAATAAAAACCGCTTTGTATTTTTTCATCAGGTTTTCAATCGCGTTCTTACCTTCAATCCGGGTGGAGGTCTTAATCTCAACGCCAAGATTTTTAATGTAATCAATCTCAATCTTTAAAATATCCCGGGGCATGCGGTAGGCGGGAATCCCGGCAATGAGCATTCCTCCCGGTTCTAATAGTTCTTCAAAAATGGTTGCCCTATATCCCATAAGTGCCAGGTCGTGAGCTGCAGTAAGTCCTGCAGGACCGGAACCGATGATAGCGACTTTCTCTTTTCGTTTTCCGGCAGTTTTTTCCGGTTTAGGCATTGGGTGTTCCAACTCATAATCTGCTACAAATCTTTTTAGCCAGCATATAGCAACCGGTGAGTCTATGTCGTTCCGATTGCAGTATGATTCGCAGGGATGAGTACAGATTCGGCCGCAGATTCCGGGTAGGGGGTTTCGTTCCCGCACTACCTTCAGAGCTTCATGAAACTTGCCTGCAGCAATAAGAGAGACATAAGATTTTACGTTTACTCCCGCAGGACACGCTTGCATACACGGAGATGTTTCCACCACACCAGCGGAATATCTCACACTTTCACGTTCTGAAAAAGAAAGCGATATTTTTTCGCAGGATAAAATCTTTTCTATGGAATTTGGTGTATCTGGCTTTGACATCAGTGAAAATATTTATTAGAAAACCAACTGAATAAACTGAGGAATATTCTCTTGTTCATATTTCATAGTTCCCTTGCGATTACTGTCACTTTATTGATGGTGTGCTCTCGAAAAATGTTCGTGAACGATTTTTAAACCATCATCGGTTCTACAAAAAACGTGGGTTCCCCGTCCAGGGATTTCGTGTTTGTGACTACCGTGATGAATAATTACTATCCAGTGAAATGTTGCAATAGCAAGAGGATCAAATTCCTTAACCTGAATATCTGAAACTCTGTATTCAACCCGTTCACTTTCATCTAAATAATATTCAATAGTTTTTCTGAACCCATCCAATCCCTTAATACGGTCGTGAGTTGTAGAAGAAAATCCGATAAAATTGGGATCTATGAAGGAGAGAACTTTTTCCACCTCTCTTTGATTGAAAGCAGTAGCCATGTTCTCTTCAATCTTCAGAATTTCTTGTGTTAAATCTTCAATCATATTGACCTTTATTTTTTTGTGCTCTTTTTTGATTTTGTGTCCGCCAACTGGCGGATTGATTTATCCTCTTCCAGTAATTCCAATCCAAAATTGTACCCCCTTTCGAGGGCTTCAATGTTGATTTCTACAAATCGATCAGGAACAGAGCCCGGGAGTGCCTTTTTCATCGCTTCCAGACTAATTATACCGGTAGTAGCTGTAAAAAAACCAACCATAACCACATTAGCAAAAATGCGATTTCCAATATCTTCGGCGATCCGTGTGGCGGGGATGGAATACATCTTTACATCTTTTCGGATTTTATGAGGTTTGACAAGATCTGTATCTGTCAGAACGATGCTGCCTTTTTTGGGATCGTTAATGAATTTTTCATAGGCTTCCTGGGACATAGACACTAATATCTCCGGTGACCCAATGTAAGGATAAAGCACTGGCTTATCGTCAATAACCACCTGCGCAGAACAAGCTCCGCCACGGGCTTCGGGTCCGAAACTTTGCGTCATTGTGCCAAATTTATTATCGTACAGGGAAGCGGCTTTCCCAATAAGAATGCCTGATTTTATAATTCCCTGTCCACCAAATCCTGAAAATCGAATATCCATTGTTTAACTCCTATCTACTAATTATGCATTAGGCCCCATATAGGGTACAAACTTGTCCCCCAATTTCGATTTTAAGAAATCGTCCCTTTTTTCAAGAAAGGTAGGTTTGTCTTTATCTACAAATTTTCCCACAATGATTTCATCCTGATACTCAATGTCCAATTCTCGTGTATCGGTGCCGTGTTTGATTTTGGCATTGTCGTGATAGAACCTCATAAGATCAAGACCGGTGCCAAGACGGTTTCGACGGGCATAGAGAGTTGGACAGGGAGAGATCACCTCAATGAAGGAGAATCCCGGCTTCAACAGAGCTTCAGAAATAGAGTTTGTCAATCGGCGGATGTGGAGTGATGTCCACCGGGCTACGTAAACAGCGCCACTCGATTCCGCAAGGTGGGGGAGATTAAAAGGGAATTCATAACAGCCGTAGGGAGCTGTGGAAGCATTAGCTTCGATGGGTGTGGTTGGACCAGCCTGTCCACCGGTCATGGCATAATTGAAATTGTTAATACAGATGATACTCAGATTGATATTTCTACGAGCAGAGTGTATGAAGTGATTTCCACCGATAGCGATGATATCCCCATCTCCACTGATGACCACTACTTTCAATTCTGGATTTCCCAGAGCAAGTCCAGTAGCGAACGGAACCGCACGTCCGTGGGTGGAATGAAAGGAATCGAGTCGTAGGTATCCAGCAGCTCTTCCTGAACAGCCAATACCCGAAACTACAACCACTTTTTCACGTTCCAGACCTGATTTCTGAAGTCCAGTAATGAAAGCTGTAATAACAGTGCCAATACCACATGTGGAACACCAGATATGTGGAAGTCGTTCCATGCGGAGGAATTCCTCCATAGGGTGGAGAAGTTCTTCTTCCGGTTGCGGAATATGCAGAGTATCTGTTAATGGTTGAACATCTGGGTTATTCATTTTGCCCCCTTTATAATTGCTTTTAAAATATCGTCAGGATTGTGTACCCAGCCACCAGCATGAGGTACATGAATCGTTTTTGCTCTCCCTTCGCAACAACGTTCGACTTCCAGAGAGATCTGACCCATATTAATTTCAGGGACGATAAAAGTTTTGATTTTTCTGGACAAGTCTCTGATTAGTGATTCTGGGAATGGCCAGACTACAATCAGCCGTAGGATACCCACCTTGATTCCTTTAGCTCTCGCTTCATTCACCGCTTTAAGAGCTACCCGGGAAGTGATACCATAAGAGAGAACCACCACTTCTGCATCTTCTATCTGGTCCTCTTCGATGATACGGATCATCTCTTCGTTGTTACGAATTTTGTCCACGAGATGCCGGACGTTTATATCCTGCGCTTCAGCATTGATGATGGGATAACCACGATTGTCATGTGTGAGTCCAGTTATATGGATGAAGTATCCATCACCCGCCTTGATCATGGGTGCAATATTAGCGGTTCCATCCAGTTTGTGTGGTTTGTATTTCTTTTTATCTCCTTTATAGAACTTCCTCGGGGTTACGTCGATTTTATCTGCTTCAGGTATAACAACTTTTTCTGTCATGTGTCCTACGCATTCGTCCATCATAAACATAACCGGTACGCGCCACCGCTCTGACAGATTGAAAGCGGTGATGGTTAAATCAAAGCATTCCTGTGGGGAGTTGGGGGAAATGGCGATGATTTCATAATCTCCATGAGAACCCCATCTTGCCTGCATCATGTCTGCCTGACCCGTGAGGGTGGGAAGCCCCGTAGAAGGTCCTCCTCGCTGGACATTCACAACCACACATGGGCTTTCCATCATAGCAGCCAGACCGATATTTTCCATCATGAGAGAAAATCCAGGTCCAGAGGTGACGGTCATGGATTTTGTTCCTGCCCAGGCTGCAGCTCCCACTGCCGCCATGGAAGCCAGTTCATCTTCCATCTGAATGAAAATCCCACCAATCCTAGGGAATCGTTCAGCAATGCGTTCAGCTACCTCTGTAGAGGGAGTGATTGGATACCCCGCAAGAAATCGGCACCCCGCTGCAATGGCTCCTTCCGCACAGGCGTGGTCACCATCCATGTAATGACTGCCAGTGGCTACACCTATTGGATCCGCTTTCATGATTCTTCCTTCCTCTCTAATACTTCTTCTGGTTCCGGACTTCTTGGCTCAATCTCAAGGCAGAATATGGCAAAGTCAGGGCAGATAACTTCACAGAGATTACAGTTCACACAGACTCCCTCTTTCAGCACAACAGGATAATGATAACCTTTCCGATTGAACTCAGTGGACATTTCCAAAACGTCCTTTGGACAATATTCCACACAAAACCCGCACCCCTTGCATTGCTCAATGTTGATATGGATTTCCCCATGTGGAATCTTCACTTTTTTAATATCTAAAGGTACTCGCCAGTACGTCATAACATCCCTCTTTTATTCAATAAAATGTTCCTTCTCTTCATTTTTTACCAACTGGTAAAATTTACAGACAGTACAATCTTTTATTTTTGTGGCAATGGGGCATTGTATGTTAGCTTCGTGGAATGTTCCAACAATTTGCCAGCAGTAGCGCCCCCCGTTGAATCCACCATTTGTCTGGTTAAATGCGGTGTAGGTGGCGGCAGGACAGCGCCCCATACTTTTCACATTTCCACCTCCATATTCCCTTCCACATTTTATAAATGTCCAACAATTCACTTTCATAATCACTCCTCATAAGAAAAAGTTATCAACGGATTTCCTGTATAGAATTTATTCATCTTTTTTAACACGATTCCATAATAAAATGATATGAGGGGGTAAACCTTTCAGCAGGATTAAAACAGGTAGGTTGAAAAATAATTAAAAAGGAATTTCACAAAATTACTTTCCTTACTTCCAGATTTTGATGTCCTTTGTTACAGGGACAATAAAAATGTCAATCACCATTTTCCCAGCTTTAAATTACGAACATCCTGCTATAGATACAAAACATTCAAACTGATTTTTTAATTAGGTTTGGTACCTATCCTACATTATTCACTATGGGAAACACTAACTTTCCTAAGTATTAAAATTAAAGTGTATAGAGAAATCCCTGTAGAAATAGTTCCACTCCATTCCACATTTTACCGGGCAGGCATAACACTATGTAATTATGTAAGGCTCGCCGTAGGGCCTCTCCCTCTGGGTGTAACGCCCAACGGGCTGAGCCGTTGCCGGAACGGCTAGGACCCTGGTCGTACACGTCCCACGGGGAGACCCATGCCGAGGCAACGTAAATATTTAATCGACAGCGTTTACGTATTAAATAATTACGTTTTTTCGTTAATAGAGACCCAAACATTAATATGCCCCGTTTACAAAATTACAAAGCTGGTGAATTAATCAAGCTATATTATTTCAATGGAAATATCTGGTTAAGATTGGGATATGGATAGAATGATCTTTTTTAATTCTTTTACAGTTGGGACTTTCCCAGAAACCACAATTTCCCCATTGATGAGAACAGCAGGAGTAATTCTCACACCCATTTTTGGATATTCACGGATATCATAGACATGGGAGATGTCGGCAGCGATGTCGAGTTCGGCACAGGCATTGAATACGTTTTTTGTAGTCGATTCGCATCTGGGACATCCAGGACCGGCAATTTGTATTTTCACGCGTTATTTCCTCCTAAAAAATAAAGGTTCCAAAAAACCAGCCTGTAATGGTTCCGAGAATGATAATTGTGATAATATATACGAAAGATTTTTTTATGCCAAACACACGAGCAATAACAAGCCAGTTAGGTAAACTGAGACCCGGGCCCGTCAACAGTAATGCCAGAGCTGGGCCTTTGCCCATACCAAGCTTAAGGAACGTATCTACAAAAGGGGCTTCTGTCAGGGTGGCGAAATATGTGATTGCCCCAAGAAAAGTTGCCAGAAATGATTGAGTCAGACCTTCACCACCCAACCAGCTTTTAATCCAATCTTCAGATATAAGATGACCAATGACTCCAACCAGAAAAACACCTGCGAGCAGAAGAGGAACAATCATCCGGACAAACCACCATGTCTCCCTCAAACAGTCCCCGATTTTTTCCCGCGACAAATTTTTTACTGCGTACAGAATCGTAAGAAGAGTAACAAATCCCCACACAAGGATTTGCTTCCAGTATGGACCTCCATGAACGAGGTAATTTGGCATCAGAAGAGAGAGCAGGATTAAAACGATAATAACCAGCTCCTTTTTCCCAATGAGTGATTTATTTGATGATTGTTCTGTGGTTGGGTGTATGTGTTCTTTTTCCCTTTTGAAAAACAGATGAATGATACCACCAACTACGAAAGCCATAACAAATACTGCAGCCAACCGGGAAAAGAGCATCTCTGCTCCAAGAATTTCACCCGTATAAATGAGGGCAAGAATATTTACAGCGGGAATCGTCCAGAGAAGAATGAAAGCAACCCCCGCACTGGCACCGCCATAGTATAAACCGCTGGCTACCGGAATTGCTGTACAGGAACAGGCAGCTAGGATGATACCACTGACAGCAGCCAGGGAGAAGGATTTTAATTTATTTGCCTGTTCCCCCAGATGGTCAATGATGGCTTCCCGGTTTATCAACGTCACCATAGCTCCCGCCAGAAGAAATGCTGGAACAAGACAGGTCAGAACGTGGATGGCTACATATTCTTGGAGCGACAGCAGCCCAGCCTGTAATAATTCTTTTAACAGCGTCATTATGATAGACTTTGTTGTGACTTATTCACTGATTGTCACCCTCATATCCGTGAGTGATGTGATAGGTTGCCTTATCAAAAAAGAGATTTACACGAGAGGCAAACTCCATAGAACGATACATTTCAATAGGTTTCTCCCAAACACCCCCTTGAGAAAAAACATGGGCAAAAATATGTTTTCGTATCAGACTCAGAGCGCTGATTGCTTCTGATAGTTTATATCCTTCTTCTCTTCTTTCTGCGCCAATCGTTTGGAAATAGATCCAGATATCTTCCATCTTTTCTCCTGGGTGAATTATCCACTGTCCAAACTGGGAAATGACAATATGGGCTTTTTCATATACCTCTTCCCTGGGTTGATTGGAATAATGTATTGTGGTATCGTTGGATATAACATCCGCCACCCAGTTTTCTGTAATAATTTGAGAATCTCGGTTGATGATTTCAAATAATGAATCCGAAGGCATTTTCCCTTTGGGCTGTCGGCTTCCTCCTTCCAGACGTTTGAAGGAATCCTGCATAGACCACAGATCGCGATAGCGGTTGAGAAAGCGGTGGATAGCCCGGTAATTGGTGGAAAAAGCCAGCTCGGGCAAGTCGAATATAGGGAAGAATTGGACATCTTTAGCATCATCCCCGGGTGCAATTTCTCCAGCCATCAATTTTACCTCAAAACTTACCCAAATAAGATCCCCATAAAAATCGTTATAGTGGGATTTTGTGTCCAATAGCCGCACGACTTTCCCGGTGATGCCGGTTTCCTCTTCAAGCTCTCTAAGGGCAGCTTCCTCAATAGTTTCGTGGACTTCAGCAAACCCAGAAGGAAGCCCCCACATACCTTCTCTGGGCTCATTTTTACGCAGGACAAGAAGGACTTCCCGTTTTTGATTTACAACGACCGCTGAAACTACAGGTAACGGATTATCATAAAAAATTGTATCACACTGAGAGCAGCGATCACGAAGACGACCTTCTATCTGAAAAGGTTCAATTTTCCCAGAGCATTTAGGGCAGTATTGTCGACTTTTTTTCACGAGGTTTCTCTCACAGATTTGGGCTTCCGGCAACGGAAAATGGCATCATCTTTATTTAAGGAATAATGTCCGTCATCCATCATTCTGTTTTTGACCCGTTTTGATAACTGTAGTTTTAATTCATCCTCAGCTATGAGATTTTTATAAAATGAATTTTTTAATATGGTTAGCCGTTTAAAATCTAACACTCTCAAAGCATTTTCGATGGCTTCAGCAGGGAATCGGAGACGATTGTAATAGTCAATCCTTTCAACTTCCATAAAATATTCTTGAAGCAACCCCTCTCCATTCTCACTGCTAAATGTAAGGGGAGTATTGTCTAATGCTGGATGATCTGCGGTTAGTTCATAGCTCAGATTTAGGGCTGCATGCAATTCTTTGACAAATTCTGTTAATGAATGTTGAGAATGAGTGATGGCAATAAACCATCCATCCTGTGTCATCACACGAGCAATATGGGGCAACACATCAGTGAAATAATAGAGGGAATAGCCGGAAAGGATCAGATCGAAGGTTCTGTCTGAGAATTCAGCTATGGTTTCCGCTGACTTACAGATAAAATTTCCTTTAAATTGAAGGAATCCGGTAATTTCCTGAAATGGGTTACGATTTTTCTCAAGGCAGTCAATCCCGGTGCAAGTTGAAGTGGGAGGAATGACACCTTTCAGATAAGAGGTGAAACGACCATATCCACAACCGAGATCGAGAACACTTAGGGCTTGATTGAAATGTATTTTCTCCAGAGCCAATTGATAAATATTTTGTTTGTTCGTCGAATAACGCTGGATTAGTTTCCCAATCTCCCGGTGCAAGCTCACCAGACCATAGGTACTTTCCAATTTATTGTAAAGGGTTTCAGTCATATTTTATTGGGGTTGCTTTTATGGAATTTATTCTTTAGCGATTTAAATGATGGATGTTATCCAATATAGATAAAACGTTTACGTTGTTCGGTGATTTGACCAATGATTACCGAAGGAAAGAAGGCATGTTTGTTAAACTCCTTAACGAAAGTTTTTGCTCCGTCCGGAGGAAGGGCAATAAGCAGACCGCCGGATGTCTGGGCATCGGCTGTTAGAAGCTGTTGATTGTGAGTTAAATTTTTATGAAAAAAAGTGTGGGGAGAGGCGAACTGGAGATTCCGTTTGGTACCCCCCGGTACGATTCCTCGTTCTACAATCTCTGTGGCTCCCAATAGAATCGGCAGGGTATCAAAGTTAATGTCAGCAGAGACTTGACTTGCTTGGCACATTTCCAGAAGGTGAATTAGCAGACCGAATCCTGAAACATCGGTAGCAGCGTGGGCACCCAGCTTGATCATCAGGTCGGAGGCAACGTTGTTTAGAGATGTCATAGAATCTGTTGCCTGCTTGATGACATTAACTTCTGCTACTCCCGCCTTGATGGCAGTGGCAATAACACCCGTTCCTAAAGGTTTTGTAAGGACAAGTAGATCTCCCGGTTGAGCGGTGGAATTTCTGATCATCTTTTTTATATTGACCCGACCGGTAGCAACCAGTCCGTATTTTGGCTCCTTATCATCAATGCTGTGTCCACCCACAATAGAGATCCCAGCTTCTCTCGCTTTATCTGAGCCTCCCCGAAGGATTTTTTCAAGTACCTCAAATGGCAGGATTCCCGAAGGAAATGCGACGATATTGAGAGCGAACATGGGAGAAGCTCCCATGGCATAAAGATCAGACAGGGTGTTAGCAGCAGCAATTTGACCGAAATCGTATGGATCATCCACAATAGGGGTGAAAAAGTCTACCGTCTGGACGATAGCATCATCTCCGTCAAGGCGTACCACAGCAGCGTCGTCGGCTCCATGAAAGCCCACCAATACCCGCTCGTCATCAAGTTCCGGCAGCTGACTCAGTACCTGAGCCAGGTCCTTAGGACTGAGCTTACACGCTCAACCGGAACCGTGACTGAATTGCGTAAGACGTTTTATTTCTTCCCGTGACATAACACCTAAATTTAGAACTTTGTAAGAACAGAAAAAATTGATTCGTGTGAACCATAAAATTTATTCAACATTAAAAATGACAATGACTGAACCGATGTTCTATCATTGTAAACTTTAGGTATAATTCAATAAGTGTCCATCACTAAACTGAGACTGTGTCACCTAAGTAATATGGCCAGATTATCAGCGCTAGTAATGCCTTCCAAAAAGACAATTTAGCCAATCCAATTGTGAACAACCAGCCAAGGTACCAGATAGGTCCAACGACACTTGCTGTTTCGATAGTTGTTCGATGTTCTTTTGTTTCATCTTTCATGGATATTCTCCCTTTATCATTGTTGTATACTTTGTGTATGGATTTCATAGTAAAAATTTTTTATCGAATTTACTATTTTTGTGATGACAAACAAAAATGGCAACGATTGAGATAAACCTTACTATTTTCGATTGGTTAGCAGGTCTTTATTTACTCTGCTGACTTCTTAATTCCTGCACACTTGCGATCAAATTATGAATGTCAAGAGGTTCACCTTTTGCTGGATCAAGTATTAGTGAATGTGCTCCACGTTCACACTTGGAGACACATACACCACACCCCATACAAAGCTCTTCATTTTCGTAAACCTTACCATTTCGCAATTTAAGAGCCCCAAATTGACATGATTCGACGCATAAACCACACCCTTCACACAATGGATAATCTATCCGACATACGTAACCGGAAGGAGCAAGCATTGGCGTTCCATTCTGCCATGCCTGCATTGCACCACAACAACAGGAACAGCAGTTACAGATCGCATAAAATCGACCTAACATTGCATCCTTAAAAAATGCGTGGTGAACATGACCTCGTTCGTGTTCTTTGTGTAGGATTTGTACAGCTTCACTTTGTGTAATCCATCGGGAACGGCGAGGATGATGATCAATAACAAAGCTGGCAAATGGTTCACCTACAACAAGGCACACATCAAGTGGCAGACAGGGATCTGAGTGCGAAGCTCGACACGGACACTCTAAAGCCACAATATGTTCGGGATTGCGTAAAACGATATCTCTGGCTTGGGTATAGGGGATTATTTGTTCTAAATCGCCAAGATTAATATCCTCATTTATCATAACAAGTTTGCTCGCTTCTTTTAAGGGCATAACTTTGCCATGGTATGTGTCAGCAGAAGTGGCACGATCAGATTTTGATCTATTTCTTATCACAGGCTGAAATATTTTCGATATAATCTTCCATCCCGCCAAGAAAAATCGAGTCATAGGATGTTCACCTTTAGCGATACTAATATAAAGGTAGGGCCAGCGACCATAGATATAGCCGTGAAGCCAATCCCAAAAGGAATAGTCTGGAACACTTTTTGCTTCACGAAAAAAAGATCGTGTAGATGGCTTCATAAGTGTTGCCTAAAATCTGTTCGTTATTTTATTCTTCAGAATAGAGAGGAAAGTATTTGATATCGCTTATCCTATATTGAAATATACCCACTGATCATGTGAAAGAACAAGAATCTCCCATTAAATGTAATGTTAAGTTGAGATTAATCTTACTGTATTAAGCTTGAAATCAGGTTTTTACGATTCCAGAGGATTTGATTATGGGATGTGTGTTTTCCTAGGTAAAACAGTATTAATGGTTTGAATCACCAGCGCGGCGGCTGATTGCACGAAAGGTCTTGCCTCCAGAACCCTAACGAATAAACTCACCCACCTACACCAAGGCTACGGTGGGCGAGCCTGCTAATT
>CAZVFT010000052.1:0-18518 GCA_964626495.1 uncultured bacterium | reverse complement strand
AATATCAAGCCGTTATCTATTGCTTTTATCGTTTTTCAGCAGACCCTAATTATTTGGCTGGTATAGTTAGACCACAATATTCACCACTCCCACTAGGACTCCGTGACCAGTAGAGTCTCTCCCGGGGAGTCCTGCGTGACCTATAGAGGAGGAAGAACATAAAGAAACACAAACTATCGATATAAAAATGGACATATGAATCGATTCAGAAAATATTAGGTGGGTTAAATATTTACGCAAATTTTGGTTTTTCCTTAGTGAATCTTCGCGATCTTGGCGGCTGATGATTTAATCAAATTTGAAATATCCTTGGCGATATTAAGGATCTAAGATGCTTTCTATAAGATCGTTAATTCAATCACATTTCAATATAATACTGCCTTAATGTTAATAAATTACCCCCGTTATTTTCCAATACAATTCGATTTTTTCAATTTTTTCTTTGACACTTTTTTATAAATATATTATTTTTTGCCCCCGAAAAAGTAATTATGGAACCATTTTTTCATTAATGTTTATAAAAAAATAAATTTTTTTCTATTTTTGAAACGGTTAAGGAGAATAATAAATCAATGATAAAAGTTACAAACCTCTCTAAAAATTATGGGACAATAGAGGCGGTAAAAAATATCAACTTCGAAATCAACGATGGAGAGATTGTTGGATTCGTTGGACCAAATGGTGCCGGTAAAACCACAACACTGAGGATGATAACAGGTTACCTTGTTGCTAATTCTGGTGAGGTAATGGTAAATGATATGGATATAACTGAACACACTTTTGAAATCCAGAAACAGATAGGCTATCTCCCTGAATTCAATCCTCTCTACCCAGAAATGAAAGTGTATGATTTTTTGGCTTTTGTGGCGAGTATCAGGAATATTAATGGAAAGCAGTTCCGTGAGGCTTTGAATCGAGTAATAGAACAGTGTGGCCTTAAAGGTGTTATCCACAGGCAAATTTCAAACTGCTCAAAAGGTTATAAACAGAGAATTGGTCTGGCAACAACTATGATTCATGATCCCTCTATACTCATTTTAGATGAACCTGTTTCGGGACTTGATCCAAACCAGATTGTTGAGATTCGCGAACTCATAAAAGAGTTGGGGCGGGAAAAATTGGTTCTAATATCAAGCCATATCCTTCAGGAGATTCAGGCAACAGTTAACCGCATTATGATCATTCACAAAGGAGAGATTGTTGCCGATGGTACAAGTGAGAAGTTAATAAGTAACTTTATGGGTAACATTCACTTGACAATGGAGGTAAGAAAAGCCACCAATGAGACATTGAATCAGCTGACTATGGCTATTCCCAAAGTAAATCTGCTGAAGACGGAAGAAAAAAACGGCAGTCATCTAATTCAACTGGAATACAGCCGAGATATTGATCCTAGGGAGGCGCTTTTTGAGTATGCTGTCTCATCTGGCTGGATAATCCTTAAAATGACACCACACACCACCAACCTGGAAGATGTCTTCCGCAGTCTGACGGTGTCGGGAGATGCATATGTCTAATGTAAAAACAATATTTTTAAAGGAGATGCGGGCGTATTTCAATAGTCCTATGGCATATATTTTCCTTGTCATATTTGCTATCGTTAATGGCTATTTTTTTACAAATACCTTCTTTCTTATCAACCAGTCAGATTTGCGCTCACTTTTCAGTATTGTACCTATTGTATATCTCTTTTTCATCCCTGCAATAGCTATGGGACTTATTGCTCGAGAGAGGAATCTTGGTACTATAGAAGTCATCTCTACTCTACCACTGAAAAACAGCGAATATGTCATTGGGAAATTTCTGGCAGTTCTTAGTCTGATCTTCCTGGGATTAGTTGCCACATTAGTTCACTTTATCACTCTTGTAAGTGTTGGAGCTAACATCGATTTTGGGGCTGTTTTCACCGGTTATTTTGGTTTGGCTCTTGTGGGTGCGTTTTATGCCTCTATCGGAATTTTTGCAAGTAGCGTAACAGAGAACCAAGTAGTGGCATTTATTATTGGTGTTTTTATCGTACTGGTCTTTTTTCTGATGGATAAGCTGCTGCTATTTGTTCCTGTATCAATCTCTGGAATTGTGCAGTACATCAGCGTGGATTATCACTTATCTAATATTTCACGTGGGGTCATCGATTCCAGAAATCTCATTTATTTTGCATCTGTCATCGGATTCTTTCTCTTTCTGACAGTCCAGAATATTGAAATAAGGAAATGGAGATAGAGATGATAATGGATATAAAAAAATCAGTCATTTTTCCCGCCTTAATTATTGTGGTGGCTCTTGTTCTTGTAAATATCATTGGTAGAAACTGGTTCATTCGCTTTGATCTGACAGAAAATAAGATGTACTCCCTTTCAGAATCAAGCCGTTTGGTAGTAAATAAAATTGATGACCTTCTGACGATGAAAGTTTACTTCTCAGATAACCTACCTGGCAGGTATGGAAACAACCGCCGTTATCTCCAGGATATCCTTGAGGAATATGCAGCTTATTCTGATGGTGATATTCGATTTGAGTTTTATCAGCCAGAATCGGATGAAGAATTAGGAAAGGAAGCTCAGAAATCTGGCATACAACCGGTACAAGTACAGGTCATTGAAAAAGATAAGCTAGAGGTGAAAAAGGTTTATATGGGGATGGTAATCCTTTACGAAGATCAGCAGGAGATTATTCCTCTTATCCAGACTACTACGGGTCTTGAATATGAAATCACTACTAAGATTAAAAAGTTGGTGGAGAAAGATAAAAGGATCGTAGCCATCGCCAAGACAGATAATCGTGATCTCAGTACACAGAATGTTGAAACACTCCTGAGACAGCGTTATCAGGTGCGTAATATCAATCTTACTAATAACGTTCCTGATGACGTAGATGTAATTTTAGTGAGTGGTGTAGAAGATTCCCTCTCGGAGGATGTGAGAACAAACCTAAAAGAATTTATCTCACGTGGTGGAAATGTGTTTATTTCCCAAAATCGAGTCAAAGCTGAACTTCAGAAACAACAGGCAAACGTAATTATTTCGGATATTTTTGACCTCCTTAAAAGTTATGGCTTTTACCTGGTAGACAACCTCGTCTTAGACCGAACTTGTGGACATGTCTCTGTCCAGCAGAACATGGGATTTATCCGGATGAATGTACCCATGGAATATCCATTTATCCCTATCATTCGATCGTTTAATCAGGATGAACCTCTCGTTAACGGACTGGAACAATGTCAACTAATTTTTCCAAGTGAAATTCAACTTGATTCTATACCTGATGGTAGAAACGTTACAGTAACACCATTGATGACAACCTCTGATAATTCATCCATGATGTCTGGGTATTTCAACCTAAATCCCGATCCTAAAATGAACCCATCCCTGACTCGGTTAAACAAACCAAGAAAGACGGTAGCTGCTCGATCAGAAATTATTGATGAAGAGACCGGGGTGGTAAGTCAAATGATTCTGATCTCTGACTCTCGTTTTCTGTTAGATAGCGGTGGAGGTTCGATACCGGAAAATCATATATTTTTAATGAACGCTGTGGACTTCCTTATGGGTGACAGGGAGCTCATTGCTCTTCGATCCAGAGAAATCACTAACCGTCCTCTTCAGGAAATTACTGACAGTGCTAAGAAGCGATGGAAATGGGCAAATATAATTTTACCATCTCTCCTGATTATTAGCTTTGGAATATTTCGAATGAAACGTCAATCGAAACAATCGAAAATGCTGGAGGAGATGTATGACTAAGAAAATGAAAATCCCGCTTGGAGCAGTAGTTATTTTAATAATTTTATTTTTAATCAACCATATGGGGCAGAAGAAACACACTACTCAATCTGAAAACCTTTTTACTTGTAATCCAGATGATGTTTTCAACATTATTATCGAAAAAGAGGGGAATAAATTAGAAATTACCAGGATGGATACAATTTGGCAGATTGTAGGACATGACTCACTGGTAATTAAAAGAAGACAGGTAGATAATTTTTTTACCAATGTTTTCACCACAAAACGTCAGTCCATTATTTCAAGAAATCCAGAGAAATGGGCTACATATTCAGTGGATGATTCCACTGGAACTTTATTAACTCTTTTAAATGATGCAGGCGATACATTGAATAGAGTTATATTTGGTCGTTCCAAGTCTAATTATAACCGAAATTACGTAAGGATCGGGAATAACCCCAACGTCTATCAAACCAACACAAACGTCATATACCAACTTCAAACTCGACCAACTTATTGGGGACAAAAGCCAAAACCACCAGAACCTGAAGAGAAAGTAGATACAACCTCTGTGGAATAATTATTAAACTTAGTTTTACTCTATAAATAACTCAGTCATTTTGTAACCTTTATGGAACTGGTACATTTAAGGAATGAATAGTAGAAAATAATTATAAGATACAAAATAGACTGAAATTATTATTACAGAAGTTTCTGCATTTACATTTTGGGGAATATTTAGGTATAGAAATTTATTCGTGGATGAACCGACCTTTTTCGTATAAAAATTTAAATCCGTATTCCATTCCTCCTTTGGATTTTTTTGCCCAGACGAGTTGCGCTTCATGTTGTTGTAGGGTGCCTTCTACTTCCCTGTTCATTCGCATTTTGAGGGGCTTTTCCGTGATTACGCGAATACCACTCTCAGATATATCAACTGATTTTGCCATGGTAATATCAGAACCAATAATTAGTCTCACTTGAATAGGCTTCCTCTCAATACTTCGTTTTTCAGCATATTCACTTTTACTCATATCTCACCTCCTCCTTATACATAAAGATAAATTGGATACTTAAGTAAGTTATTAACTTCAGACATTACGAAAACCAATTATTAAATATAAAATCTGCATAATACAAAAGTCTTCTATTTTTTACAGTTTACACAGATAAAGATTAAATGCCAAAAGAAACTATAAAAAATATTTATGTGGCAGGAAAACAACTTTTGACTCTCGAGAATATGGACAAAATAATATATTCAATTATTCCCTGTGTTTCATATATTCATCATCACCATATTCAATCACTTCAATCTTTACTTTTGTGGTGCCCATACCAACAAATCCTAATTTTACAGCTGCACCATAGGAACAGTCTAAAATTCTTCCCTTAACATATGGACCTCGATCATTTATTCTAAGAATCAGGGATTTATCATTTTCTAAGTTAGTTACCCGGATGATAGTATTAAGAGGAAGTGTTTTATGAGCAGCAGTCAACCCATACATATCATAAACTTCGCCATTTGCTGTCAATTTTCCATGGAAGTCCTCGGCGTAGTAAGAAGCCAAACCAATTAGTGTTTTAGAGTGTTTGGTACGAGTTTTTTGTGTTTTATGTGGCTTTTTATTTCCTGCATATCGAGGAGATGAAGCACAGCCAAAAATCAACAAAATGCTAAGTAATAATATCATCTTACGAATCATTGACAAGAGCTCCTGTTAATTCTGATATATCATAATATCCATTAGAATCACAATAGGCATCCAGTTCTGCAATGATTTTTAATCCAATTCCGGGATCTCTAAAATTCGCTGTCCCGATTTGAACTGCTGTTGCTCCCGCTAACAGATATTCCACTACATCTTCTGCCGATGTAATTCCCCCAATCCCGATAATGGGAATTTGAATAGCGCTGGAAAGTTTATGTACATTTGCTATTCCAATAGGTTTGATAGCTGGCCCTGACAACCCTCCAAATTTAGTAGCAAGGTTTGACTTTCTACTAGAAATATCGATTGACATACCGACAACGGTATTGATAGCTGAAATTGCATCCGCTCCCCCTTCTTTAGCTCCCTTTGCAATATCAGTGATGTTTGTGACATTTGGGGATAGTTTTAAAATCAGAAGTTTTTCGGTTCTTTTTCTCAGTAATTCTGTAAGATTCCTGGTCATTAGAGAATCAACTCCAAATTCCATTCCTCCCTTCTCTACATTGGGACAGGAAACGTTGATTTCGTATCCACAAATATGTTCCCCAACTTTTTCTACCTTTTCCAAAACATTCAGATATTCTTCCATTGAACTCCCAGCAATATTTACAATTACCTTCGTTTCAAGAGAAGCATAATAGGGAATCATTTCCTTGATGAATTGATCTACACCTATATTAGCCAATCCAATGGAGTTCAGCATTCCTGAAGGGGTTTCAACGATTCTGGGCGGAGGATTTCCTTCCCGAGGATGAAGTGTTATAGATTTTGTTATTATGGCACCAAGCTGATTTACATCAACCAGCTCAGATACATCATTCCCATAACCAAATGTACCAGATGCAACAAAAACGGGATTATTAAATTCTACACCACCGATGAATACTTTAAGATTAGCCATTCTTAAAACCTTACTCGTGAAATATCATAAACCGGACCATCGCAACAGACGAGAGAGTATCTCTCGCCAAAGCTATGTTTTTCCTGACGAATATGAGTTAATTCCACAACACATCCCTGACAGATACCCAAACCGCAAGCCATATAACTTTCTAATGCCATCTGTCCCGGAACGTTATTATCGATTGAAAAAGTTTGGATCACTTTCAGCATCTCAATAGGACCACATGCGATAATCATAGGTTTATACAATTGATTTACAATCTGCTGTAGAACTCTTATAACTGTACCTTTTATTCCCAGGGTACCATCATCCGTAGTTAAATAAATTTTACGGGATGGTTGGTGTTTCAAGAAGTGATCACTTTTTGACTTTGCTCCAATAATGAGTTCGTGTTGAACACGTCTTTCATTCATAACGTTATGTAACCAGAGAATGGGCGCCATTCCAATACCACCTCCGATGAGAATGGGATGATGATTGTTGAACATATCCTGATTAAAAACATTTCCAATAGGACCTAAGATGTTCAAAATATCATCCCTTAATTTGGTGACAAGTCGTTTGGTTCCCCTACCTAAGACCTTGTAGATAATCGTTATTTTATCCTGATTAATTCCGGCAATACTCATTGGTCTTCGAAGAGAGATGTCCCAGGATTCGTCTACTAGTATATTGATAAATTGCCCCGGACCTTGAACTTCTTTAGATATGTTGGAAGCCAACATCTCCATTTTCCAGATGTTTCTGGCAATCTTTTTATTTGTAATAATTTTTGCTTGTTCAATTTTCATTGACAGCACTCGAGTCAATCGAAGTTGTATCAGTAAGAGAAGATTGAATTTCAGTTAATTTATGATACTGGTTAACAGAAAACTTTGCTTGGTCAGACTCCGGAAAATCATCCATTAATTTTGAGTAAAATTGAATTGCCCTGTCAATATCAAGAAGGCGAGTTTCGTATTGATAGGCTATTGAGTAAAGTGCATGAGGAATAAATCTTGAATCCGGATATTTTTCAATCAACATCTCATAAATTTGGATAGATTTCACTGGTTCAGATTCCAAAACCAATTCAGCTTTACGTAAAAGATCCCGACCGGGATCATGAATTATTTCTCCTCTATCTTCTGCTATTTTTTCTGCATATTCAGAATTCGGATACTGATCGATAATTTCATCTTCTGTCGATATTGCATTAAGAGTATCACCTTTTTGTCGGTAGAGAGCAGTTATTGAATACATTGCCTGGGCTACTCTTGGACTTTCAGGGATATCATTGATTAGCCGACGAAATACAGCAAGTCCAGTGTCAGCACGATCAAAATGAAATGCCAGTAATTCTCCTAAAGAATACAACCTTTCACCGATTTCAAGGTAAATCTGAGTAGAATCCACACTTACTGTGTCCACAGGAATTGTAACCATTTTTAATGTTGTATCCTCATCAAATCTCATCGTATCTGAACTAACATCAGAAACAACATGATTAATATCCGCCTGTGGAGGTAGTCTCATATTTTCGATCTTTTGATATAGTTCATCCAGTTCACGTTGTACTTTCAGCAAAGCATCAATTTCTTTGACTCTCACTTTTGCTGATGGAGCATATATTGAATTTTTTTTCTCTCTCTCAACAGATTCATAATATTTCCGGGCTTCATCAAAATCATCCGATATCATTAAAGTTAATATGCCTAAAAGATAATAGGCTTCTGCTGAAAATTCTGACCTCTGAAAATCCTCAGTAATTTTGGATAGTCGGCTTAAAGCCATATCAATCTCACCCCGAGCTTCATATAATTTCGCAAGCTCAAGATATAAATCTGGTCTAATCATATTGAATTTATCATTAGTGATTAGGTTTTGTATCTCTACTATTGACTTTTCCCACTCCTCCCCAAATCTTAATATTTTTATGATCTGAAGATGTGATTTCTCAATATAATCTGGATCATTAGAATTGTTGATAACAATGCGGTAGTTTCTTTCGGCAATATCGTATTTCCCCTTGTCAAATGCTAATTCTGCAATTTTGTAGTAATAAATAGCTTTCTCTTGATTGTCACTTAAGTATGTTATACACGATTTATAATGTTTAATGGCAGAATCTATTTTACCCGATTCGAGGAAAATGTTGGCTATAATTTTATGTCCTAAAGATAAGAGACCTTTCTTCCCAGCTACTTTTTTTGTCTTTTTGATTCTTTGTAAATATTTCCTTGTGTCCTCAAGGGCGAGATCAGATTTTTTCAGCTTACACTTACACTGAAATAACCATAGTTCTGCTTCATTAACTAACGGTGATGTATCCTCTTCACTAATTAACCGTTCTAATACGTCCATAGAAGATGAAAATTCTCCCATATAAAAATGTGCTTTACCCATTAATAATAAAGCATCGTCTGTCCACTTACTTTCAGGATATTTTTCGATAACCACATTACATTTATCAATTGTACTTTGCAATGCATCGACTGTCTGTTTTTTTAGATCTGTTATATCCTCGCTTTTTTGTACCTCCTTTTCTGCTTCCTTAAAGTATTGTTGTGCATTATAAAATGTGTTAAAGTAAGCACAAGAACTGAGAAAAATTGATAATATTATGAAGAATTTGCCTGTTCTTCCCAGAACAGTATTAACAAAATTTATCCAACTTCCTGTTTTCATTTTTATATTAATCTTTATTTTGAACATCAATACAACAGTTTAATTTTACTATAGTCCTGTTAAAAAAAAACCTTTAACTTTCAAAGTCATAAAGATTCTTATGAAAAAGACAATTCCGTATTTGATTATCGTTTTGTTGATGAGCCAATGGATTCCTGCCCAGGATGATACCACCAGGGTAACTACCTATGAGGGAATACCGGATTCCGTTGAAAGTGTTGGATATATCACCATTGTGTGCGATTCAATTGGTATGGATATATTTATTGATGATATGCTCGTGGGTCAGACTCCTATAGAATCTCCCATTCCCCTGTCAACAGGAAAACATTCTATAACGTATTTTCATCCAGACTATTTAATGGTCTTGAAAATGCATAAGAGTGAAAGAGAGGTTCAGGAATTAGTGAGTAAGGGATTTCAAACTGTATACATTACTCCTGGTACAACTATTCTGGTAAATTTAATGTGGGAACCCTATCAAAAAAAGATGATTGGTCAGAAACAATCTATGTTGGTGAAATCAGGAATTGGACTTGTGCTTGTTGCGATTTTTTTATCTTTGTTTGTGCTGTCGATGAAATAGTTTCCCCACTGCAATTACTCACCTATAACCAGAATTGTTTTTTGTCAATTCATATGAGTATGTTATTCATTTGTTTTACAAAAAGATGATGATAAATTTTATTTATGGAAGAGATAATAAAAAACAATACTGTTATTAAATTTAAGCCAGATTACAGGTGGCCAGCTGAAGGTACCAATAAAAATTGCCCGAAATGTAACACCCCATTAACCTTGAATGAAAATAGACCGGAGTATATGGGAAAGCCGTGGTGGTGTAACGTATGTAAATGGCAATTTAGTGACGAAGAAGTATAGTTATTTCGATTCCAGATTCACCCTGATTCACTAATTATTGCTTTGTAAAATATTCAGGATGTTCTTTTTTTATCTCATCTACTACCCATCTGACAATCACTGCATCATCTAAATAACCCAATATATCAATAGAATCCGGGATTTCATCTTTCTCTTTGATAAAATAACTCAGAGCAAATATTATCATCCGTTTTACATCATTTGTTATATGATTAACTTCTGTAAGGATGATGAACAATCGTTCAACATCTCTGATTAAATCTACAATAAAAGTGGAATAGATCTTTACCCGCATTAATTCCTGAAGTTTACCGGGTATTTTCTCGAGAACTTCTTTCTCCATTGATAATAGTGTGTTACTAATTTGCTCACGATATCGAATAATATCCTCTTGAGTTAGTTGGAAGGAAACCGGCATGTTCTCCATTATCTACTCCTATTTCAGATTGTTTTTTGTGACAATTAACTAGTAATATAGCAATAACTTAAACAATTTTCATTAATAAATATTCAATTCAATCAATAGTAAAATTAATGTTCAGTTATTTAAAAATTCTATGTTTTCCTACTTTGATATCCAGAGAGTGAGTGGTAAAATTTAATCGTGTATGTCTTGGGTCTTACATAGAAAAATTGTCTGTGAAAATGGGAAAAACCACGTGATTAGGTCATATAAGTGTCTGATTATGAAGACGGTTGATACCATTTCGTTAATTGTCATTTTTGCTAGTTTATTTTTCACCTCTTTGTTTGGGGCAAACCCTTCCCAGAATCAATTTACGGAACAAAATCGCATACAAGTTATCACTGGTCTTGAAAATCTATTACAGAATCATAGTGAAAAAATTCAAGGCAAACGCTTGGGCATAGTAACTAACCACACGGGTGTTGATGATTATGGTGTTCCGAATTGGATTAGATTACGTGAAACACAAAACGTCCAAGTAATTGCTATTTTTTCTCCTGAGCACGGATTGTCAGGTCAGTTTCAAGCTGGTGAAATAGTTTTAAATGAAGAACTCTCTATAGAACCCATAAAAGTGTACAGTCTCTATGGAAAAACGAAAAAACCAACACCGGGTATGCTTAAAGAAATAGAGATCCTCCTTTATGATATCCAGGATATCGGTACAAGATTTTACACGTATATCACCACTTTGGGATTGCTTCTGGAGGCTGCTGGTGAAAACAATATTCCTGTATTAGTTCTTGATAGACCTAATCCAATTACAGGAATTCATATTTCAGGTCCAGTTCTTGAAGAACAGCTGAAATCCTTCGTGGGTTATTATCCGATTCCTGTACAGTACGGACTTACTGTGGGTGAACTTGCAACTATGATCATCAATGAAAAATGGATAACGTCATATCCTGAAATTGGAATCATCCCTTTACTGAATTGGGAACGTAGTCTCTGGTATGATGAGACTACATTACGCTGGATAAAAACCTCTCCTAATATTCCCGACCTGACTACCGCTTTGGTTTATTCAGGAACCTGTTTTCTGGAAGCAACCAATATATCCGAAGGACGTGGAACCCCACACCCATTCCTCTGGATTGGTTCACCATGGATTAATGGAGAACAACTGTCTTATTCTATGAACAAACACAATTTACCAGGTGTCCTGTTTGAATCTATCAATTTCACACCATCTATCAAGGAAGAGGTAAACATATATTGCAAATATCAAAACGAAGAGTGCAATGGAATTGAGATCAATATTATTAACCGCAACGTGTTTGATAGTGTTGAAATGGGAATATTTTTACTTACTACCCTGAATTACTTGTATCCCGATAAATTCCAGATTAATCCAGACAGAATGAACCGATTATTCGGAACAGAAATTCTTACGGAAGGATTAATGAATAAAACACATCCTAAAGAAATCATCCGTCAGTATAAGCCTGCTCTCGAAAATTTCAAAAAAATTCGCATAAAATATTTGCTTTATTAATCTGTGACTTTAAATCAAACAACTCGAGTACTTTCCCTGGATGCTTTCAGAGGAATTGCGATAACAGGAATGATTCTGGTGAATACTCCCGGCAGTTGGAAATATGTATATTCACCTCTTAGACATGCCGAATGGCACGGATGTAGTCCTACTGACCTTGTGTTTCCTTTCTTTCTTTTTATTGTCGGTGTTGCCATGTCTTTCAGTTTTTCAAAGCGTATTGAACAAGGGTTCAGTAAATCACAGCTTCATTTGAAAATATTAAAACGATCGCTAATTATTTTTGGCTTAGGTTTATTCTTAAATGCCTATCCATTTAACATCCCATTTTCCCTCACCGAATTACAAACTTCCTTCCATTTTATTGATATTCTAAAGCGATTCGAAACTGTTAGAATTGTGGGAGTTCTGCAACGCATTGCTATGTGTTATCTGTTCGCCTCACTCATAACAATCAATCTTAACAAAAGAGGGCAAGTATTGACTTCTATTTCCTTTTTAGCACTCTATTGGCTATTAATGATCTTATTCTCTTCTGATCCCTTTTCATTGGAAGAGAACCTTATTCGTAAAATTGATCTATTCATCCTTGGTAAAAACCATATGTACACTGGAATGGGGATTCCATTTGATCCTGAGGGACTTTTAAGCACCATACCAGCAATCGTTACTGTCATTTTCGGTCTGTTTGTTGGTGATTTTCTCAGGAAAAACATTTCTAGAGTTATTAAAACATATGGATTACTCATTGCAGGAATTTCCGGGATTATTTTTGGATACATTCTTGGATTTGGATTTCCAATAAATAAGCAGCTATGGAGTCCCTCTTATACCATTTATACAGCAGGGTGGGCAACATTAATCCTATCCGGATGTTTTTGGCTGATTGATGTCAAGAAAATATCTATGTGGGCTAAGCCCTTTATCATTTTTGGAACCAACCCAATCTTCGTATTTACAGCTTCTGGATTGGCTGTAAAAACTATCCTTCGAATCAAGATCTATTCTGGAGAATCGTCCACTTCCCTTTATAGTTGGCTTTACAACTCGATTTTTGTTCCAATTGGTGGGAACTTGAATGGTTCTCTATTCTTTGCTATATCCTGGATATTATTCTGGTTTTTGGTACTATCGTATATGTACAAGAAAAAGGTGTTTATCAAAATATAAATTGTGAGATGACTTTCCTATCTACAATGTGTGTATAAACTCCATTATTTTATGGGCAATTTTTTCTCTGTCCTGATTACCATATTCAGCGAATAATTTATCATCCTGATTAATTGGATTCCCTACCGTGATTTTCCAGAAAGATGACCTATGTATTTTTACAGGAATGATATCAGCTCCTGTTTTTACGGCAAGATTGACGAACACAGGATGGGCAGAGCCTTCTCTTCCGACTCCTCCTTCCCCAAAAATTCCAATTCTACCACCATTTTGTAAAATTCTTACAGTTTCTCGAATAGCTGACCGATTAATGTTTGATGTGGTAGATTCCCTATCAACCGCAATAGCCAATGTGTGTGTGACAAAAATTTTCACAAATACAGCAACTACCCATTTAAACAACCCCATCTCCTGATAATCGTGAACAATTTCTTTTACTTTGAAAGCTTCGTGTTTGGTAAACCAATGAATAGGATATTTAAATGGAAATTTCATCGAGATTTTTGCAGGATCGGTTTCACCAATATGGTTAGCAACAATTATAACTGGTTTTCTATTTTTTGGGATATTATCTTTCCCGATTATTTTGATAAAAAGAGCAAACGGTTGAAGCAGTATCCAAATAAATCGATATAACATATTAGGTGTAATTAACCTTTAAGTTGTGAAATTAATGATAGCTTTCCTTTAATAAAGCCAAATCCTTGATCCTATTCATAATTGTTTTGAGAATCGTTTTTTTCTTTAGACAAAAAAAATCACTGTTGGATGTGAATGATCTCTGCTAATCTGTGTGTCCTGACAATTTAACAAGGATAAATAGTTGGATTGATAATATTTTTCAAATAGGTCAAGATTTCTCTTTTCGTAAAGTTTCGATTTGGTTCCAGAATTCATCAGGCAAAGAATACAACTCATTGAATTGGCCTGCTCCTTTTATTCTTACCTCAACGTGATAAAATTGCAAATATACTATCTTTTAACTGCGGAATCCTTTGTAGAAATCTTATTGCGATATATTTGCTGGAATAGAAATTGATATTTCTACATTCCACAATTCTTAATTCACAGTTTTTTGCGATATTAATTATTTCGTTTCTAATATACTGTCTATAATCACCAGGATTTAAATCATAGAATCTTATTCGTTCGGCAGGATTTTTTCCCCGAAGTAAAATTATCCTTTTATGAAATGAAACAGCATTCGGAGTTGTTAGAATGATTAACCCTCTTGGTTTTAATAGATATTTAAACATTAATAAAATATATTCTGGAGCGGTGTAAATGTGTTCCAGTGTCTCACAAAAGACAATAAGGTCAAAATTTTCAGGGTAATCTGGCCAACTAGTGATGTTCTTGGATTCATTCAAGTTATACACAATATGAGGGACATTTCGGATTTCAATATTTTCCCTATGTCCTCCATCATCTTCCTTTATATTAAATCCTAAACTCGAGACGTTGTTGTAGTAATTCGATAATAGAACTGTTAAGTTGCTTCTTCCAATGTCAAGCACGCGGGAATTTCGATCTGGAACATATTTTTTACAGATATCAAGAGTGATATGAAATCTTTTTTTATGATTTTTTGCGTAAACATCAGACCTCTCTTTACCACATGTCCTTGATCTTTCATTCTCAATCAACTCATTAATCTTTAGTTTAAAATTTTCTTTGGGATGCATCTAACTTACTTAACCGGTAGACATGTTCTTTCGATGTTAGCTTAAACTATCATTTTTTATTTACATAGGCATTGTGAAATTCTATCCACTTAGGTAAAACCTGTAGTAACTGTTTCTTTGAAGGAAGAAAAGCAATCCTTAGGTGATTTGTTCCTTCCATCTGACCGAAACCAGCTCCGTTTACCGTAGATAATCCCGTTTCCTCTAACAGATTCATACAGTAATCAAAATCATCAGTTCCAGGTGGGAGTTTATTCAATCTTGGAAATAGGTACAGCGCACCGATTTTCCCAAAGCACTCCACGCTGTCCATCTCTTTAAATGCCTCCTTGATTAGTGTAGCTTTATCATACAAATCCACCAGTATCGCCTGTTTTTCTTGAGTAAACTGCCGATAGGTTTCGGTTCCCTCCTTTGGTGGATTAACCAGCATATAGATCAACGCCTGTCCAACAGTATTTGAACACAGATTAACGGAAGCCTGTTTAAACAGGACATCAATAAATCTTTCACCGCTTCCTTTTATCTTCGGCGGGTTTCTTACCTCAAGATATCCTCCGCGATGACCACATTCCCCATAATATCCCTTTGAGACACTGTGCAGACTGAATAGAGGAATATCTTCCTTTCCAATTGCTTTTGCGAAAGAGATGAACTCTGCGCCATACAGGTTTTCCTGGTAGACCTCATCAGCAATAATTGCCAATTCATTTTCTCTGGCAAAGGCAACTACTTCCTGAATACTATTTTTATCAAGTATCGCCCCTGTGGGATTTGCGGGATTTATTACAACTATCGCTTTAAGTTTTATTTTCTTCTTTTTTGCCTTTATTACTGCTTCTTCCAGAATGGATTTATTTAATGTCCATCCGCTATCCTCATCGGGATAATAGTTCACTTGCTTACCTCCGCAACGTTTGATTGTTGCTGAATACAGAGGATATTGTGGAATGGGAATCATAATTCCATCGTTTTCGCTGGTAATTAACAGTTCAATGATATTTTTAACTCCCTCGCTGGCACCGTCGGTTAGAAAAATATTTTCCGGATCTGAAGGAACTTCTCTGACTGATGAAGTAATACTATCCCTTTGATCAATAAAGTTTGCCACTGCATCACGAATAAACTTCGGTCCTTTGCTTTCTGTGTATGCGCCCATGCCAGTTTCCATTTTTGAGATAAATTCCTCACAATATTCAAGGGTATAGTCTGATATGAAATCACAACCGTTAATATCCTTGAAAATATTGGAATCAATGGATTTCAACTTATATTCACGATCAATTTTATCTGGATTTTCCAATAGACTCAGCACCTGTCGGTAAAATGAAATAGGAGGTTGACCGAGAGCTTGAGGATTACCAATATTGCAAGGTATTATAAATTTTCCCTGTTGCCTGAGTTCAGCTGCCCTCTGTGGAAGAGGGCCTCTTACAGCATATTCCATCTCAATAAGATTTTGATTAATAGAAATTTGTAAAGACATCATTAACCCCTGTTTAAGTTTTAAATATTTCTACTTTACTAATCCAAGATATTAATTTATTTGATGAATATGATGTTTAAAATTTAATCTATTTGAGTAACTATCTCATTGAAATAGTGCATTTTTTCTGAATTCTAGGGAGCACATATTATTATTTTTACTTGGGGAAATATGGATATGTTGAAACAAGGTCTATCTTGTTTAATCAAGATATAAAAATCATTCTGGAAGGGTCAGCAACAATATGCAGTGTTCTTTGTAAAGATTGTACAAATTTTGTCGTTCTTGTTCACTCATGATACCCTGTCCAACAACATACCAGTGATCCATTTTATATGGACCAAAGGTGTACCATTGACCGGGAATGAGCGGTTTATCTTCTTTGTATTCCACGATTGGATCAGGTCCGTTTAATCCCGTAGTAGGTCCTATTTGGGAAATAGTATTTACAACACCGTCATTTTCAAACCAATTGGAATCAGTGGGTGTACCGTTATCCCAATAGACAATTTTTTTCCCAATTCTCCTTGCTCTTATCCTTAAAATTAAACTCATCCCTTTATCCGGAACATGTCGTCCTGAGATGGGGTTCAGATGTGTTGAACTCAGCACATAGGAAAAATAATAGATGTCAGGATCAGCTTGTAAAAATGTGTTCAGCTGTCGCGCTCCATCGAGACTCAGGTCCCACGCACTGATATTTTTTGTACCCCATGCAGGATGTTTTCTCATCCGGCGAAAATATTTTCTCCACGATTCACCTTCCTTCCGATAAAACCCCCAGTGCTGAAGATCAAAATCATAAAATTGTGTACCAACCACTGCAGCCAGTCCGATAGAATTCTTGAGGAATGGAAATGTGTTTGAAACGATATCTGACAGAGTAGTACCATTATGAGGTGTAGCAATTGAGGTAATGGAATTAATCCATCCCTCGTGAATTTCACCTAACAGTGGACTTTCTTCGGCGACAGTTTCGGTAGAATCTGTATAAAAAGTATTAATCAGTTGATATAAAAGCATACGTATGGTTTGTCCACCCATGGAGTGACCGACGAGATGGACAGGGTGGTTTTCGTCCCACCGAGGGTACAGTCCGACGTAATTTTTTTCTTTTGGTTTTTGTATCACTCCCCAGTGTTCAGCATGATGCTTTCCATAATCTACCTGACCACCTTTCAATTGATGATAGAGTTCAACAGATCGCTCCCAATTGGATGAAACAGGTCCAATCGAAACGGTATAGACTTCAAAGCCAAGTTTTTCCAGATATTCCTCAAGATCATAAAATCCTCCCCAGTAACGATATCCCCCCATTTCATTAGGGCCCCAACCGATAAATCCGTGCACAAGCACGACTGGATATTGATTGTTAAAAGTTACTTGGGATTCTTGTTTCTCGGTTGAGAGAAGAGGTGAAAAGGTCAAGAATAGGATACAAAAAACACAGATAAGCTTTATTGTGCAGAAATCAATAATTGATTGGGATAAATTACTCAAATTATTTTATGACTTACTGGTGTTCTTAATGTTTACTCTCAATATAACTGACCGCCTTAGCTTTCGAGTATGTAATCCAAAACCAAAAATTTCCGATAGAGACAAGCTTTTATGTCCATCTATAGTGTCACCCTTGTGAAATGCTAAGTAATTTTTCAATGAAAAATTATCCCACAAATGTAAAATTTCAAAGTATAGTCTGATATTTAAAGATAATTATACGTCGATGTATAACAAAAGTAGTGGTGATTTGCTTTTCGTGTGGAACGTAAGACGGGTTTTTAGTAAAATGGCTCACCCTATTTAAACAAATATTAAAAAGGAGGTTAGCCATGATGCAAGAATTGTCCTTGCGTATAAATATAGATAGAACGTTTAACAATTTTCTCGTAGGGGTCTCTTTGAGACAATGAATTTGAGTCTTTTTTGATTGATTCGGTTAGAGAGGCGATGTTGGAACAGATAATGATGTATTTGGAGGCACTTGATAGACAGGTGAGTGAGAGTTTTAAAGAGTCTCATCCTGAGTATGTGTATCACGGGAGAATAAAGAGGAAGTTGCGCTGTTATTTTGGGGATATATGGATTAGTCGAGGGCGTTATCGTTGTAAGGGAAAGAAGGACATATATCCGTTGGATCGGTTTTTACCTGAGGGTGCTATTAGTCGATTTATAGAGGAGTTAGCATTGGACCTAGTCACAGAGATATCCTATGGTCGAAGTCAACGTTTTTTGAAGCGGTACACGGGTGTTGATTTAAGTAGTATGAGCACTACTGTCCGGTTAAAATAGCGCCAGTTGAGGGGCAGGTTCCCTTGCTCTA
>CAZVFT010000051.1:0-18538 GCA_964626495.1 uncultured bacterium | reverse complement strand
TTTGCGACTCACTTATTGGAAAACGGGGTTAATATACGTGTCGTACAGGAATTAATGGGACATAAAAATGTTAAAACCACTGAGATCTATACACACGTGATGGAAAAGGACCTGGAAGATATTCTCAGTCCATTAGATGTAATTGATGCTCAAAAAGACAATGATTAATGGTAAACTGGTGAGCAGTACTCACCATTAACCAATAACCAGGGCTCACTGTGGCCCTGGCCGTTCCGGCTACGGCTCAGCCCGTTGGGCGTTACACCCAGAGGGAGAGGCCGGCTACGCCGAGGCTTACCAATAATGAATAAGTTTATATTTAGTGTTTGTCTATAAAGTCACGGGTATTTGTTTCAATAGCCCAGTCCTTCCCGCCTACGTCCCTACTGCGGACAGGCAGGGCTGGGATTTGAATGTACCAAAATTCCAGCAGGGCATTCATGCCCTTATCATTTGGAATATTAAGCGTTTACAACGCCGTTCAGTCGGTAGCCAGACAGGGAACGGCGTCAGAATGTTTGCAGTATCTGTAACCCCGCCATGAATGACGGAGCTATAGAGAAAGAAAGCACTACATTATAGACAAACACTATTTAGAACATAGTCATTATTTTTTATTCTTTACCTGAATTCCCAGCTCATCCAGCTGATCTTTAGACACTTCGCCGGGGGAGCCATCCATAAGGGAGAGGGCGCTGGTGGTTTTCGGGAAGGCGATGACATCACGAATCTGGCGTGTTCCTGCGAGAATCATTACAAAACGGTCATAGCCAAATGCAATGCCCCCGTGCGGCGGTGAACCGTAGGTGAGAGCCTCTAGGAGGAAACCAAATTTCTCCTCTGCCTCTGTCTCCGAAATACCCAGTAAATTTAAAATCTTCATCTGGATAGCTGGATCGTGATTTCTGATGGAGCCACCCGCCACCTCGAAACCGTTAATGACCAGGTCATATGCCTTTGATCTCTCAGCACCTGGATCAGATTCAAGCAGTTTCATATCCTCCGATCTGGGGGATGTGAAAGGGTGATGTAAAAATGTCCATTGGTTCTCTTTTTCATCCCATTCAAACAGAGGAAAATCAGTCACCCACAGGGGTTTAAAAATGTTATCATCAAGCCATCCCTCTTTTTTGGCAATTTCCGTCCGAAGGGCACCCATAGTAGGAAGAACGGTATGTGACTTCCCCCCTGCTGCAAGAATCAGATTACCATCTTTTATGTCCAAATCATGGATAATCTTTTTTTGTAGTTCATCGGGGAAAAATTTGGAAATACCACCTGTCAGACTTCCATCCCGACACCGCATCCACGCAAGACCTCCAAGAGATATTTTCCCTTCCTGAGCGGAATATTCCTTCACAAAATCGGTAAACTCATCAATGACTTTTCGTGAGTAATCGCTCCCATTTTCTATAACAACGGCTTTGACGCAATCCCCTGATTGAAACGCTTTAAAATCAGACTCCCTTGTATACACTGAAAAATCAATAAGTGGTAGATTAAATCTTATGTCAGGTCTATCAGTTCCGTAGGTATCAATGGCATCATCGTATGAAATGGTGGGAAAGGGCGTTTCCAGATTCACATCAATTACGTTTTTGAAAATGTGTTTCACCAGCCCTTCCACAGCTAATTGAATATCTTTTTCGTCCACAAATGACATCTCGATATCAATCTGTGTGAACTCTGGTTGACGGTCTGCCCGGAGGTCTTCATCCCGGAAACACCTGACGATCTGAAAATAGCGATCGTATCCTGCAATCATCAAAAGCTGCTTGTATGTCTGCGGTGACTGTGGAAGCGCATAAAACTTCCCCCTGTGAATGCGGCTTGGCACGAGGTAATCTCTCGCTCCTTCTGGGGTTGACTTCATCAGCATAGGGGTCTCAATTTCCATAAATCCCTGGTCAGACAGATAATTCCTTGTCGCCTGGGATGCCTTATGACGGATTTCCATAAAACGTCGTAATTCCTCCGTTCGAAGTTCCAGATAACGATACTTTAATCGAAGATCCTCCAGTGCGCTCTCACGGTCAGTGATAAGAAAAGGCAGCGGTTTTGATTCGTTCAATATTTCCAACTCGTGGATTTCCACCTCGATTTCTCCAGTCGTAAGCTTGGGATTCACAGCCTTCTTTGCCCTTGCTCTAACAATACCCTTTACACTGATGACATCCTGCATGGAAAGTTTTTTTGCACGCTCTATGTTCTCCTTAGAGATGTCCGCATTAAAGGTAAGCTGCGTCTTCCCATATCGGTCACGCAGGTCCACAAAAACAAGGAGACCATGAAGACGAATGGCATGAACCCAGCCGTTCAGCATAACGGTTTTGCCAATATGCTTTTTCGTGAGTTCTCCGCAGGTATGAGTTCGTTTAAACATAAATTTTTTTAATATGAAGTCAACCACGACCCATTAGTGGTAAGTGCCTGCCCCGTGAAATGCGAAGAATGAGCATATTTCACCGGGGGTAAGTGGTGAGGGCTCGCCGTGGCCCTGACCGTTCCGGCTACGGCTCAGCCCGTTGGGCGTTACGCCCAGAGGGAGAGGCTGGCTACGCTGAGGCTTACCAATAACCATTAACCAGTTACCATTAACCATCACTTCCTCGAAATCGTGAGACGATTTATAGCTCGCGCCATAGAGGCTTCTGCTCGCTGAATCTCAATTTCTTTGCCCCTCTTTACCAGACGCTCCTTTGCCCGATTTAACGAAGCTTCTGCCCTCTCCCGGTCAATATAATCAGCTTTTTCAGCTGTTTCCGCAAGAACCAAAACTGAATCCCCCATCACCTCTGTATATCCACCCCTGGTAGCAAAATAAAAATCTCTTTTATCCCTGGTAACCTTGATTTCACCAATATCAAGGGCAAAAATAGATCGGGTGTGTCTCGCCATTACTCCAAACAAACCATCCATACCGGGACAGCGAAGATACGTCACATCTGGTTCCTCAAAAACCTGAGTGGGGGTAACAATTTTTAAATCAAATGTTTTCACATGGACACCCCCATTTCCCTGGCGCTATCAACAGCCTCATCAATTGGCCCTACATACAGAAACGCCCGCTCGGGCAAATGATCAAACTCACCATTTATGAGCCGTTCAAAACCATCGATGGTATCTTCCAATTTTACATACCGTCCCTGTTTTCCGGTGAAAGCTTCTGCTACAAAAAATGGTTGAGAGAGAAATCGCTGAATCCGACGTGCTCTCCGCACGATAGTCTTATCTTCATCTGAGAGTTCATCCATTCCCAGAATAGCGATGATATCCTGAAGATCTTTATATTTCTGAAGAATTTCCTGTATAGTTTTTGCTACTTGATAATGACGCTCACCGATAACACGCGGATCAAGAATCCTGGATGTTGAATCCAGCGGGTCAACCGCTGGATAAATTCCAAGCTCAACAATGGGTCTGGACAGAACGGTAGTCGCATCCAGATGAGCAAAAGTTGTAGCTGGAGCAGGATCTGTCAGGTCATCAGCCGGAACATATATCGCCTGTACCGAGGTAATGGATCCTTTTTTCGTAGACGTGATACGCTCCTGCAGCTCACCCATTTCCGTAGACAATGTGGGCTGGTATCCAACAGCCGAGGGCATTCGACCTAATAATGCAGATACTTCAGAACCTGCCTGTGTAAATCGGAAGATATTATCAATAAACAGCAGGACATCTTTCCCTTCTTCATCCCGGAAATATTCTGCCATAGATAATCCAGACAAACCTACTCTTAATCGAGCGCCGGGAGGTTCGTTCATCTGACCGAATACAAGCGCTGTCTTTTCCAGCACGCCCGATTCCTTCATTTCAAGATAAAGGTCATTCCCTTCACGGGTTCGTTCACCCACACCGGAAAAAATCGAATATCCACCATGTTCTGTGGCAATATTCCTGATTAGTTCCTGAATCAGTACCGTCTTTCCCACACCTGCGCCTCCAAACAGACCCGTCTTTCCGCCTTTTGTATAGGGCTCCAATAAATCCACCACCTTGATTCCTGTTTCAAACATTTCCGACTCAACAGAAAAGTCTTCCAAGTCTGGAACTGCTCTATGGATGGAATAGCGTTTTTCTGTTGCAACAGGATCCTTACCATCAATTGGATTGCCAAGAAGATCAAACATCCGCCCCAGAATCTCTAATCCTACCGGAACTGTGATAGGGTCACCAGTATCCCTGACTTTTGTTCCACGACTTATACCATCGGCGTTATCCATAGCGATAGTCCGAACCTTGAAGTCCCCCAGATGTTGAGCCACCTCCAACACCAAGTTATTTCCGTCTTTCCGTTCAATTTCCAGGGCATTATAAATCTCAGGTAAATGCCCATCTTCAAAAATAACGTCGACAACAACTCCCATAATCTGAATGACTTTTCCAGGGTGCTCCATGTGTTTACCTTCTTGCTTTTCTCAACGCCTCGGCACCACCAACGATATCAAGAAGCTCCCGGGTGATAGCAGCCTGGCGTGCCTTGTTGTAATTAAGTGTTAAAGTCGAAATCATCTCAGAAGCATTGTCTGTTGCACTGGTCATAGCATTCATACGTGCCGCCTGCTCTGCCGCATTCGATTCCAGTAAAACACGCCACATCTGAATATTGAGATGCCTCGGTACCAATGAATTAACGACAGCCTCTTCCGACGGTTCAAACAGATACTCCCTGAAATCTTCCTTCCCCTCGTTTTCAGACAGTTCCTCTGAAAGAATAAGGGGCAAGAATTGTTGGGTGATTACCTGTTGCTGAAATACATTTTTAAAATTGTTGTAGATGATATCAACCTTGTCCAAATCGTGCTTTATATAAAGCTCCGTAATCTGTTCTACAATAGAAATAGCATGACCGAAATTGAGATTGCGCCAGAAATTCGTGTAGTCTCCAATTATATTGTAGCCAAGTTTTCGAAAAATATCTCTTCCTTTTCGACCAACGCAGATTAATTTGATGGATTCCCTCTGGTATTCCACAAGAAATTCTGATGCTTTTCGGAGAATATTTGAATTGAAACTTCCACAAAGTCCTCGATCAGCAGTTACCACGACAACACCAATATTTTTAGACTCACGTATCTCCAGCAATCGATTTAGATTTCGGTCAATGGTTGGCAAAAGGTGCATGAGAACATCATTGATCTTGTAGGCATAAGGTCGTGCCTTTTCCATATTAGACTGAGCTCGCCGTAGCTTTACAGCAGCAATCATTTTCATCGCTCTGGTCACTTTCTGAATATTCTTGACTGCCAATATGCGATGTCGAATGTCTTTTAAACTAGCCATTATCGAATATGTTTTACTTTTACTCTTTGCGAATTCAAATAACTACGAATTATTTCAGACTTCGGGTTTCTGTTTGAACCCTTCTAGAAAGTCCGCAATAACCTTTTTCAATGCTGTTTTAATATCCTCTGTGATTTCTTTCTTTTCCCGGATATCTTTTAAAATAGTACCACCAGAAGATTCCAAATAGGAGATAAATTCCTTACTAAATCTTTTTGTCTGATCAATAGTTAATTCATCTAAATAGCCTTGGGTACCGGCGTAAATCACAGCCACCTGATTCTCAACTGACATCGGCTCAAATTGATCCTGATTCAACAACTCCACCAATCTGTATCCCCTTGTCAACTGTTTTTGAGTTGTCTCATCCAGATCTGACCCGAATTTTGCAAAAGCTTCCAGTTCACGAAACTGCGCCAGGTCAAGACGCAGTGATCCAGCTACCTGTTTCATGGCTTTAATCTGTGCATTACCCCCCACTCGTGATACAGAAACCCCCACATTAACAGCGGGACGTACACCTGAATAAAACAAAGTGGGTTCAAGGTAAATCTGACCATCTGTGATTGAAATTACGTTAGTTGGAATATAAGCAGAAACGTCACTTTCCTGAGTTTCAATGATGGGTAATGCGGTTAATGAACCTCCTCCCAGCTTATCTGATAGTTTCGATGCCCGTTCTAGCAGCCGACTATGAAGATTGAAAATATCCCCTGGATATGCTTCACGACCTGGAGGTCGTCTTAGTAACAGAGATACCTGCCGATAGGCAACGGCATGTTTTGAAAGATCATCATAGATAATTAGAGCATGTTCTCCGTTATCCCGAAAATATTCCCCAATGGTACAGCCGGCATAAGGAGCGATAAATTGCATCGGGGCTGGATATGAAGCACTGGCAGTAATGACCGTTGTATAGTCCAATGCTCCATACTTTTTCAACTCTGCCACTACCCTCGCCACTGTTGATGCCTTTTGACCAATCATGACATAAATACAGTAGACCGGAGAATCTGTGTTATGTGTATACTTTTGATTGATAACGGTGTCAACAGCAATAGCGGTTTTTCCGGTCTGACGATCGCCAAGAATAAGCTCTCTCTGACCACGACCAATAGGAATCATGGCATCAATAGATTTTAAACCGGTTTGAAGAGGTTCCTTCACAGGCTGACGGGATAGAACGCCAAGTGCCTTTCGCTCAACGTAGCGGGTCTCTTTTGCCTTAATAGGACCTCCACCGTCAACGGGATGTCCGAGAGGATTTATTACCCGACCCAACATATCCTTGCCTACACCGATTTTTATTACCTGACCGGTTCGCTTTGCTAAATCTCCCTCCCTTAACAATTGACTCTCGCCAAACAATATTAGACCAACATTATCCTCCTCCAGATTCAGAGCCATGCCAAACACACCATTCGGAAGCTCCACCAACTCACTTGCCATAACGTTTTCCAGTCCAGATACCCGTGCAATGCCGTCACCTACTTCTATAATTTCACCCACTTCCGATACATCCAGAACCAGATCGAATTTCTCAATCTGTTCTTTCAACAGTTTCGTAATCTCGTTCGTTTTAATTTCCATATGTTTACCCAGTTGTAAAATTACTGAAAATCAAGAATGTTTTTCCTCTATCAGCCAATCATTGTAATGCTATTAAAAATTCAAATTAGGATTGTATTAATTGTTCTTTCAGACTTTCCAAACGGTATCTTAGGGTTCCATCCAAAAAGATATTTCCAATCCTTAGTTTGATACCACCAAGTAAATCGGGGTCAACAACCTCATTAATCTCCATAGTTTTGTTTTTTGATTTTTCCAGAGAAGATATGATGGTAGTCAAATCCTCATGACTTAATTTATCCGCCACATAAGTCGTCACAGAGAGCAGGTTCATTGCCTTTTTATATTGCTCTGCATATGATATAACCACATCTTTAAATAAGAGCATCTCATTCCTCTGATTCAGAATACGAATAAATTCGAAAACAAGATCAAGTCCCGAATTTTTTAAGAGAGTTCGCAATATAGAAATTTTTATCTCCGTCTCTATTCGTCTGGAAAGGAAGAAGACCCTAAAATGAGGATTTGATTTGAACAATATTAGAAGATTCTGTAAAGACTCATAAATGTCTTTTACACAGTCCGTTTGTTTTGCTGTTTCTAACAGCGCAAAAGCGTATTGTTTTGCTTTACGATCAGGCTTCATATGATTCGATCTTCTTGAGCGAATCCTCGATAATGGATTGGTTATCTTTCTTTGTGAGATTTTTTTTAATGAGTTTTGAGGCAACTTGAAGAGCAATATCCACAACTTCCTTTTTCACTTCCTGTATTGCTTTATCTTTTTCTACTTGAATCTGTTTCTCTGCCTCACTCAGAATTGAAGTAGCCTTCTCTTTTGCATCACGAAAAAGTTCGTCTTTCATACGCCCCGCAGCAGCCTTGCTTTCGGTTACAATAGAGTGAGCTTCCCCTCTAGCTTTTGTGATAATCTCCTCCGATTTCTGATGAAGCTTTTCCATCTCCTTCCTCGCCTGTTCCGCCTCCTCAAGCGCCTTCCTGATTCTTCTCTCACGACGATCGAGAGCCTCATTTAGCGGCTTCCACACAAACTTTGCAAGAACGCCCAATAAAACAAGAAAAGAAACAATCGACCAGATAAACAGTCCAGGATCTATTCTTATAAGTGGATTATCCATTTTCGATTTCTCATTTATTATTGTCGAATTTCTATTTTTTTACTTACACACGTCTTTTCAATGCAAATTCCACCACTCACCCCTGTAGAAATATGCTCATTCTTCGCATTTCTCACGTGGGAGTTCCTCTGGGACACGGGGTAAACACTCACCAACCACCTCCGAGGGAGTCCCTTCGGGACGCTATACCGCTCACTAATTACTACTCACCAACTACCAGTCACCAGCTACCCCCAGTGAAATATCCGCCAGCTGGCGGATTTCACGGGGTCTACGCTACGCTTCGACACTCCACCAGTCTCGTTCCTCATCTCATTAAAACAATCAGCAGACAAAATACCTCCCCAAGAATTGCTATTCCCTCGAGAAGAAAGAGAGGTAAATTGACAGCAGCAGTGATCTGAGCTGCTGCTTCCGGTTGACGGGCAATACTCTCAGCAGCAGCAGTAGTAAATCGACCGATTCCATAGCCCGCACCTGCTACTACCATTCCCAAGCCGATGGCAGCACCAAAGTAATGCAGAGTTGATCCTCCATCTTCAGCAGCGAAAATGGGTGTTGCCATAACAAATGACAAAAACAGAGCAAAGGCAATAACGGCTAAACGTCTCATTGATTTATCCTCCTTCATATTTGTTTAGAATGAAAACCATTTTTTCATACATTAATGATGTGGGTGAATCGCCATCCCGATAAAAATGGATGTCAAAAGGGCAAATACATAAGCCTGAATGAAGACAATAATGATTTCCAGAGCGGAAACCCCAACAGCCAGCGGAACAGAGACAAGTGCTCCCACGGAAATGCCTGCTCCAGCTCCAAACATTCCCCCGAATATAAAAATAAATGACATAATTGATAAAATTGCAATATGTCCCCCTGTCATATTTGCCGCAAGTCGCATAGTCAAAGCAAACGGTTTTACAAACATTGCAACAATTTCAATCGGGATAAGAATAAAATAGACCATAAAAGGTAAACCCTTGGGAGCCATATTTTTCCAATAACCAAGGAAACGGTGCTTCAAACTTCCCGCTACAATGATACTAAAAAATGTCACCGTTGCCAGACCCGCAGTTACATTAAAGTTTCCTGTAGCTGTAGAACCTCCAGGAATCAAATCAAAAATAGGAATTAACCCCAGTCCATTAGCAGTCAGGATAAAGAAAAACAAAGTAAGAATCAGAGGTGCCCATACTTTGGAAAACTCCATGCCCACATTTGGTATCACTACCTGATTTCGAAGATATTCCACGATACTTTCCAGAGCATTCATTAATCCTGTTGGCACCGGATATCTCTCTCTGCGATAAATCTTTGAGGAAAGAAAAAATACCGTAAAAACGATTGTTGCTGCAACCCAGAGCATCAATACATGTTTGGTAATTGAGAAATTGATCCCGAACACCGTTGGGAGCTGCACTACAGGATATTCACTATTGGACACATGATGAAGTATAATATCTCCAATTTTATCTAAAACTGTGCCGTTTCCCTCAGAATGTGTCGCTTCTATTCTCATCGTTGATTTTTATAGAGATTTTTGTTTCAAAAACGAATTGCGAAAATACAAAGCTTCAGATAGAGTTAACAATATAAAAGTAACAGTAAACGACAAAATAAATGGAATTTTCTCAATAGAAATATTTATTGATATAATTACAATGGCGATCCCATAAAACAGAATCCTGAGAATGAAACTTACTATATTTCCTTTGGTGACATCATGATCCTTTTTATTCCACATAGACTTGGCTACCAGAAAAGTGAAAAGATTAATCGTTAGTGGAACAGTTATTCCCCAATAAACAGAAATAACTGAAAGGGAATTTTCATTATATAGCAATTTGCCAATAATAATGAGAAAAACAAGGATCCCTATAAAAATTATCCAGAGACGTCCATTCATTTTTTAAAAACCACTCTTGCAATTTCATAAAGTCCTACCACAAGTCCGAGAATAATACCAATAATCATTAAAATCGGTGATGATCCTAACCATCGATCTGCAAAATATCCTAGAAGAGTTAGTAAAAGAACAGAACCGATAAGAGTATACGAAGCGGTTATATAAGGACCTGCCTGGGTAACATTTTTAATAAGCAGGCGAAAAACCTGACTGAGGAAATTCTGCCTGTTTTTATCTAGATCCATGCAATATTGGGAAAAATGTGTTATTGAATTTCTTTCTCGCTCTTTCTGTATAATACCGATTGTGATAACGAATCAACCCGACCTGCTCTCTCAATGGAATGCTGGTTACCTGCTTCAACTTCTTTATATAAATCACACCTCCCCTCAAACTGAGCTCCCTCTTCAATGACCAGTTTTTGATATACAATATCTCCTGACACCTTAGAATGACTTTTTAGTACCACCTTGCCGTTGGTGGTTAGATTTCCTTCTACAGCACCTCCGATATAGGCATCAGATGCTGCCACATTTCCCTTAACCAGGGCTTTTCTGGAGATCCGGGCGGGTCCATCAGTAATAACATCCCCGAATATTGTACCATAGATAATCACACCGCCTTTGAGCTTTAAATTGCCATAAACTACGGCATCAGCGCCAATCATCGTTTCAACGTGTTTTAACGTATCATTCGCCATCTCTATGGGGACTTAAATTAAGCAACCTATATTCATTGACAAATAGTTTTGGATCTACTGGTCTACCATTTTTCCAGACTTCAAAATGGAGATGAGGACCCGTTGCTATACCTGTTTGCCCAACCAATGAGATTACTTCACCCCTTTCCACCTGCTGTCTTATAGAAACAAGATTTCGCTGATTATGACCATACAGGGAAAAATAATCATCTCCATGATATAGAATTACAAGATTTCCGTAGGGATAAGTCCAGCCAGAAAAAACCACCAATCCCGATGCTGCTGCACTTACTGCCGAACCTTCAGTAGCAGCAATATCCATCCCTGGATGATTTTCCATAGTGGCGTATCCATTTGAAGGAAAATCTTGTGTAATAAAACCCTTTACAGGAATAGATGAGGGAATGTTTTCAATAAAGGAAATATACAAGTTATCACTCTCCTCAGGGGAAAAGCCATCTCCAACCAAATCTGAAGCATCGTGCTCCAAAGGAAATTCTATATCTATTCCAAGAGTTTGGCGAATATAGCTCTCCATTTGTTTCATCCGTTTTAAATCAGAAAGCAATTGAGCTACCTTAACCCGTTCTTCCATCATTGTCTGATGTTGTTTCTTTACCTTGATATAATCGACCGCTCTAGGCAGAAAAAAAATGATAAATCCGATGTTTCCCAAAAACAAGATAATAATAACAACAACAGCTATCCTAAATATTCGACGACTAATGGAAAATCTGCGAGTCTCCTCGCCATCTTCTGGAACTATGACAACGGTATATTTTTTATTGCTCATGGCACCCCAAATAATAGATCAATTCTCGATAAGATAGAATAAATCAAGGAGTCTGTCTAAATCATCATTGGAATAATACTCTATTTCAATAACGCCTCCTTTTACCTTTGATCTGACGGATACTTTTGTTCCCAGAATGGAGATGAGATCATCCTCAAGTTTCCGGAGTTCGGGGGATTTTGGTCGTGAAATCTTTTCCCTTTTAGATTTTTTAGTTAACGGTAACCTGTTGAGTTTTGAAACAAGCTCTTCAGCTGTTCTCACACTTTCTTTACGATTCAAAATTCTGTGATACAACTTCAACATTAACTTTGTGTCTTTTAATCCGAGCAGAGCTCTCGCATGACCGGCACTGATTTTTTCATCTCTGAGACCCTGTTGTATCTCCGAAGGGAGGTTTAAAAGGCGTAGAGCGTTGGTAATGGATACTCTACTCTTCCCAACTGCCCCAGCAATCTGAGCATGAGACAATTTGTGCTTGTTATGAAGATTAGCGTACGCTTCTGCTTCTTCAATAACATTAAGATCATCACGTTGAATGTTTTCAATCAGAGAATACACCATCATCTCAGAGTCATCTTTCACCTCTAACACGTGTACTGGAATCTTTTTTAGGCCAACTATCTGAGTGGCACGCAAGCGACGCTCACCTGCAATCAACTCATACCTGTCTCCCCGCTTTCTAACTGAAATCGCCTGGATGACTCCTTTTTCCCTGATGGAATCAGCCAGCTCCTGCAGACTTTGCTCGCTGAAGTTTTGTCTTGGTTGGTTTGGGTTTGGTGAAATTAAATCTACAGGAAGATACAAAATATATTCAGATTCTGAAGCTTCCTCCGGTATGGGGCGTATTAATGCTTCCAGCCCACGGCCAAGTCGTTTATTTGCCACGAGTTAAAATTTCCTCCACTAAACTCAAATAGTCCCGGGCTCCCCTCGAATTTGCTTCATACAATAAAATGGGTTTCCCAAAACCCGGGGCTTCTCCCAGTCTAACATTCCGATGAATAATCGTTTTAAAAGTCTTATCAATAAAATAGCTCCTAACCTCTTCTTCGACCTGCTTGGAAAGATTAAGACGCCTATCGTACATTGTTATTAGAACCCCCTCAATATCCAACTTTTTATTTAAATTACGCTGTACCAGACGGATTGTCTGCAGCAATTGGCTTAATCCCTCTAATGCGTAATATTCACATTGAATAGGAATCAGTACAGAATCTGAAAAAGCTAAAGCATTCAAGGTTAACAAGCCCAAAGATGGCGGGCAATCAATCAACACGAATTCGTAATGACCAACAACCCCATCCAGAGCATTTTTTAGTTTATATTCTCTTGCCATCAGACCCACAAGCTCGATTTCAGCCCCCACCAAGTCGTGACTGCTTGGGATAACATCTAAAAAGGAGAGCTTAGTTTTCGTAATTATATCCTTAACGGATACATCGTTGATTAACATATCATAAGTACTGTAATCACTATTATTCTTTCTTCCTTTTAAGATATTTTCCACCCCGGAGGTAGCATTGGTTTGGGGATCCAGATCAACAAGCAATGTCCGGTTTTCCGTAACTGCGAAACCTGCAGCCATGTTCACTGCCGAAGTGGTTTTCCCCACTCCCCCCTTTTGATTAACAAATCCGATTATTTTCGTCATAAATAATAAATTTCTTCGACTAAAAAGTTGTAGTTGAATTTAATGGCAGGATTAGGGATAAACAAGGGGAATTCGGCAAAACGGTTTATATCACCGACGAGAATCTGCTAAATCTTCTTGAAGGATAATAACAATACAGCTAAATTTTGCTTCGAATAATCATATCGCTAAATCAATTAAATAAACACGATTCAAATCTATCACATGCATTCACTTATATGTTGAACTATAGGAGGAACAGATGACAAAAGCATTAGTAACTGGAGCTGTAGGACAAATTGGTTCTGAATTGTCGTTGGCTCTTCGGGAAAGGTACGGGAGTGACAATGTCGTTGCAACAGGTCATAAGACGGAACCAGGTGAAACGCTGTTGAATTCGGGTCCGTTTCATTTTATCAATTGTTCCCAAATTGACTCTGTTGCAGAAGTAGTAAAAAATTACAAGGTGGATACTATCTATCATCTTGCAGCGATACTCTCAGCCGTGGCGGAAGCCAAGCCACAACTTGCCTGGGAGGTAAATATTAATGGTCTTTATAACGTTTTAGAAGTTGCTCGTGAGTATGGATGTTCAGTGTTTACACCCAGTTCTATTGGGGCTTTTGGTCCAACGACTCCCCTCGATAATACTCCACAGAATACGATACAGCGTCCCAATACAATGTACGGTGTCACCAAAGTCGCAGGCGAATTATTGTGTGATTATTATTACAAACGGTTTGGTGTGGACACTCGTGGTGTGCGTTATCCCGGTATCATTTCAAATGAGACATTACCGGGAGGTGGTACGACTGATTATGCAGTAGAAATTTATTACGAAGCAATCAAACATAAGAGGTACACCTGCTACATCAAAGCAGGGACATTTTTGGATATGATGTATATGCCTGATGCCATAAAAGCAGCCATTGATATTATGGAAGTTAATCCAGTCAGGTTGAAACATAGAAATGCGTTCAACGTAACTGCCATGAGTTTTGATCCGGGAATCATTGCTGCTGAAATTAAAAAGATAATACCAGAATTCACGATAGATTATGATATTGATTCCGTAAAACAGGCAATCGCCGAATCATGGCCAAACAATATGGATGATAGTACAGCACGTGAAGAGTGGGGATGGAATCCCGAATACGATCTTGAAGCTATGACAAAAGATATGATTGAAGTCTTGTCTAAAAAATTAAAATCTAAGGAGGAATAAATGTCAGCAACCAGGTTAGAAGTTAAATTACAAGAAGCTCTCAATGAGCTCAATGAAAAAGGTACAGCTAAGGGAAAAGAGATGGTTACTACTGGCTTGAAAACTGCAGAGGGGAAAAAGGGACCCCGTTACTTCATCGAAGGAGAAGGCGATAAAGAATTTATCAAAATGAATTCCAATTCTTATCTGGGTATGTCCCTTCGCAATGAGGTAATTAAGGCAGAAGAGGAGGCTGCAAAAAAATTTGGAGCTGGTCCTGGTGCTGTTAGATTTATCAGCGGTACTTATAAACCACACATCACCTTAGAAAACAAATTGGCAGAATTCCACAGACGAGAAGAGGCTATGATTTTCAGTTCTGCCTATGTAACAAGTCTGGGAGTTATCGTTCCTTTGACCACAAAAGAAACCGTATTTATCAGTGATGAACTGAATCACAATTGCATCATTCAAGCAATGCGGCTGTCCAGACCCGCAGGGAAATTCATCTATAAGCATAACGATATGGCTGATTTTGAAGCAAAACTCAAAGAAGCCATCGGAACAGGCAAACGAGCCCTTTGTGTGACAGATGGTGTATTTAGTATGAGGGGTGACAATGCTCCACTGGACGAATTCGTAGCAATCTCTGATAAATATAATGACAAATTCGAAGAAGGAATCATCACTATTGTTGATGATTCTCATGGAGTCGGTGCTATGGGAAAAACCGGCAGAGGGACAGAAGAATACACAGGTACGAAGGTAGACATTATTATCGGAACGTTAGGAAAAGGATTCGGAATAAACGGTGGTTATGTTGTATCTTCATCGACCATTATTCAATACCTTCGTGAAACGGCACCTATGTATATCTACTCCAATCCAATCACCGCTTCTGAAGCGGCGGCAGCGATGAAAGCCATTGAAATCCTCGACAGCCCCAGAGGGCTTGAGATATTGAAACACCTGAGTAAAATGACCAAGCGATTTGAATATGGCTTGAAAGAAGCAGGTTATGAAACCATCGAAGGTGCTCATCCGGTTGTACCATTAATGGTTAGAGATACACAAAAAACGTCTGAAATGGTTAATTATCTCACAGTAAATGGTGTTTTAGCCACTGGATTAAATTTCCCCGTTGTTCCAAAGGGAGATGAGGAAATCAGGTTTCAGATAACAGCCGATCATACTGAGTATGATATTGACGATGTGATTGATATCTTGAAAAAATATAAAGAAACCAGATAGTCCTATAGGCATGCTCTTTCTAAAAGTAAAAAAAAAGGATATGTCACGCTATCCTATCTAAAAAACCATTTTATTCGTTTAAACTGATAAATTTTTAGTCTGGATTGTTCGCCACGCCCTCCTCCTCCACAGGTCACAAAGGACTCCTTTGGAGACTCCATTGGAGAGACCCTACGGGTCGAGGAAGATTCTGCGGATCAAATGAGATTCTTTAAGTTACAGGTACTTTCAGGAGAAAAAAGAGAGTAAGATGAAATCGAATTTTTTCAAACTAAAATTTATCGCCGATGTCCTTACTACCTTTCGGTTGTTTATTTCACTGCTGATCATTTTGACAGGGTTAATCTGGGGGAAGAATGGGCTTTCTGTTGTTTTTGTCTTACTTCTGATTGGATGGATTACTGATGTATTTGATGGTTTTTTTGCCAGAAGAGATAAAGAAGGAAAACAGACCTGGATTGGTGAGAATGACCTGATCGTTGATGTGATTTTGGCATTTTCTATGATTATCTATTTTACCGAAAGCGGAATTATTTCACTCTGGATTTCTTTGTTTTATTTCGCCTTTTTGATTCTTGTCACATTTGCCTTTACAGGCTGGTCACTCTTTGCCACTTATATCGGACTGAGCTATGGTCTGTGCCTTCTGATTAGTTATCTCTATGCCCCACTGTTCTGGTGGTTGTTTTTGATTTATATTTCAGTGGTACTACTAATAACCTGGGATCACTGCTGGGAGAATATCAGGGCATTCTTCTCAGGATTCAGCGAGATTGAGGCAAGAGAACCTTTCAAGAAATGGCTTGTTTAGTTTCCTCCAGAGTGATATTCGGATATGATTTACACCAGCATATAATACTGGTTTTTCTTTATATGTTGAAGTGTACTTATTTTAAGAATAGTAAAACTTACTAGCTATGCCAACAAATCTTCCTCCAGAAGCTATTGAGGCGGAAAGGCGATATCAATCCGCTAAAACTGCTGCGGAAAAAATCACCTGTCTCGAGGAGTTTATCAGCGCTATCCCGAAACACAAGGGGACGGATAAACTGAGAGCTAATTTACGTAAACGGCTGTCGAAGTTAAAAAGTGCTACTCAGAGGAGGCAGAAAGTAAGCCAGCAGTATTCTGCTTTTCACATCGAAAGTGAGGGTGCGGGACAGGCAGTAATCATTGGACCAGCAAATGTGGGCAAGTCTTCTCTGGTAACAGCACTAACCCATGCCGCACCTAAAGTTTCAAAGGTTCCTTTTACAACCTGGGCACCCACTCCCGGTATGATGCCGTTTGAAAACATTCAGGTTCAGCTAATAGATACACCCCCACTGAACAGAGACTATGTAGAGCCGGAATTAATTGAGTTGATTCGAAGGTCGGATTTAATCCTGCTGGTTGTAGATCTGCAAGCTGACCCTGTTGAGCAATTTAAAAATACGCTTGCATTGCTGAAGGATCACCAGATTGTACCGTACTGGCTGAAAGACCATTATACCAAGCAGAGTCGTGTGACTTTAATTCCGCTCATTGGGCTGGTCAATAAGTGTGATAGTAAGAATTATGACGATGATTTTGAGATATGTTGTGAGTTGCTGAAGGGTGACTGGTCTTTCTTACCCGTCTCTGCAATAACGGGTCGAAACATAGAGGATGTAAAACAAGCTGTGTTCGAGAAACTTGAAATCATTCGAGTTTACTCTAAACCTCCCGGAAAGCCAGCGGATCTCGAGAAGCCATTTGTGTTGAAAAAAGGAAGCACCGTTGCGGATTTTGCATACAAGATTCACTCTGATTTCTTCGAAAAACTGAAATCAGTACGAGTCTGGGGCAGTGCCGTATATGATGGACAGATGGTAGGACAGGACAATGTCCTACAGGACGGCGATGTTGTTGAGTTGAGTATTTAATCCCGCCGTGCAAAAACAGAAATTCTACTTATGTCTGATATGGCAATTGCAACGGGTAGCAATTAGTTAGCTCGTAATTTCTTCTGTTTATGGTCAACATTAGTTGCTCTTTTTTGGCGTTTACCTTTACCCAATACTAATGTAATATTAGGTATTGTTAGGAATGAAAAAATTTTAACTAAGAGAAAATAAGAAGGAGGAAACCAAAATGTGCTGTGAACCCAAATATCATCATTCTCGGCATCATCACGCCTATAGCCGTAGGTATGGCGGGTGTTGTTGTCCACCACGCAGGTTTTTAAGTAAGGAGGAACAGATAGAGAGACTGGAAAGATACAAAGAAGAGTTGGATAAAGAGTTAGCCGCTCTAAGAGAACATTTAGAAGAACTCAAGAAGTGACAACCGTTATCCTGATCCCAAAATGGTAGCAATGGATAAATTTCGTTAGAACCACTTTCTGAAGGGGAAAAGAATGATTATTGAAAAATTGACGATGGGTCCTTTTATGGTGAATTGTTACGTGGTTGGAGAACCGGAGACTATGGATGCCGTCATTATAGATGCTGGTGACGATGCGGATAGAATAATTAAGACCGTAGATTCGCTGGGATTGAAACCTGTCTGTCTTGCCAATACTCACGCTCATGTTGATCATGTGGGTGCCGTGAAAGCAGTAATGGCACACTATGGGGTTGGTTTTCATCTTCACAAGGCAGAGGAACCGGTATTGTCAGAGCTTCAATTGCAGAGTGAATATTTCGGGGTTAAGTTTTCTGGAGTTCCAGAAGTAACAGCGTTTCTTGAAAACGATGCCACCCTGAAAGCTGGGAAGATTGAAATGGGAATTATACATACGCCCGGTCACAGTCCTGGAGGTATCTGTTTGTACATGCCGGCTGAAAACATCCTTTTTTGTGGTGACACTCTTTTTGCCGGTTCCATCGGAAGAACCGATCTTCCGGGAGGATCATACAAAAAGTTAATAAAGTCCATTCGAGAAAAACTTCTTATTCTTCCGGATGATACTGTTGTCTATACAGGGCACGGACCTGAAACAGCGATAGGAAGAGAGAAACTCTCCAATCCGTTTCTCATCTGAAGCCGGGACTGAAAAGAACAAATACGAAATATTTGTAAACTCTAAAG
>CAZVFT010000050.1:0-18669 GCA_964626495.1 uncultured bacterium | reverse complement strand
AGTATTAACGTGAGTTACAAGGTTTTAAAAGCTATTTTCGGGGGAACTCCTTAAAGATCTTTGTTATTGTGGATGGACATCCCGTTCACCGTTCCAGCAAGGTCAAAAAATGGCTGAAACAAAACGAAGAGCATATTCAACTGTTCTTTCTTCCGGCCTACAGTCCAGAACTGAATCCTGATGAGATATTGAACCAGGATGTTAAAAGCAATGCGGTGGGACGTAAGAGAGCTCACAATCAGCAAGAACTTATGGCTAGTGTTCGTGGCTATCTTAGAAGTCGCCAACGTCAACCATATATCGTTCAAAGTTACTTTCATGAAAAGCATGTGCAATATGCAGCAATGTAAACTATTTTATGCTCCCCGTAGTATTTTATGGATTTTGCAGGAAGAATGGTTTGAATAGTCTACGTGGTATCGAATATATCAGTGATGGAGCAGGTTGGTTGCGTACAATAGCCGAGGACGTGTTTCCTGAGGCTGAGAAGTCCGCCAGCTGGCGGATATCATTTGAAGAAGGCGTGTCTGAGTGTTCTTACTGATGAGGAGTGGGAAACGCTTCGACATGCCTTATACGAGGGTGATACTGAAGCGTTTGTTGATACCCTTGAAGTGATTGTGGATGGTAAGGACTTACCAGCTGAGGATAAGGCTGAGTTACTGAGTTACGTACTTGGCAACAGCGACAGTTTAAATTATGGAAGAGGTAAGCGTAACGGTTCTGGAGCAGTGGAGAAAAACATAGGGATTCATGTTGGTAGGCGATTCAAGAAACAGGGTATGAGATGGAGTAAGGAAGGGGCCAATCAGTCGGGTGCCTGACCGATAATCTACTGGCATTACGAACAAAAAAGCTTAATCAGCTATGGAGAGAAAAGTTTGGATCGTAAATTCAAATGGGTGAGCCCCACAATATTTGATATACATCCACGCATGAAAAACACCCCACGATCCTACAGATATGAGTGTGTATATTTAAGGATCTCTCCAGATACTGGAAATATTAAGAAGAATTTCATTTTCAGGCAACGTATTTGTATCACTGAACTTCCCCCTTATGTTAACTATGCAACAGATTTGATATTTTTTCTTCTTACTTGCTCCTTTCCTGTTGTCATCAAGGAGTATTCCATTTAATCACCCTCTTATAAGCAGATCCTCTCTGGGCACTGCACAATCGTCTTTTATGAATGGAGGCGGGATGCACTCTCGAAATAACAGAATCCAACCTTTCCTGTCAGCATAGAAAGGGTGAAGCTGCAGGGAAGTCCCAGCATTGTCCCGCCAATTCTTATGATCAGGAATAGTCTTAATGTACTCTGGCACTTTTTCTCCACGTCACGATAATCAAACGGCCTCCCATTCAGGTACTTTATGTCATAGTAGGTGTTACATAAGGTTGTTCATTAATCAGGACAAAGCGGATCCGGAGCAACAACTTCCTGGCAATACAGATAATAGCTTTATTCCCCGTCATCCGTTTCAAGTAGTTATGGTAGTCAAGCATCAATTGAGGATCTTTTCGTACAGCCACCCAACTGTTCTCGATCAGAATGGCGCGAAGGTATCTATTCCCACGATGCTCCAAAGAACCAACGTTCTGAGAATCACCACTACTCCAGAGGAGCTCCTTTGGAGGAATGTTCCCGGGGAACCAATCCTACAAAACTGGTCAATTCATCAAACCGCTTGAAACGTCTAATATCTATCAACTCCGTCAACCATATCACAGCACTGATCAACCCAATGCCAGGCAATAATTTCAACAACGTTACTTTGTCCCGATACCTCTCACTTTTGGCAAGAACCCTGATTTCACGATCAATCCCGCCTGCGTATAACTTCGTGCGGGCAGGCTGAACCTGTTCCTTCCTATAGTTCTGTAATTGCCTTAACATACTATGGAGGATAGCTCTACCAGCTTCCGTCTCATTCTGAATATCTTTAAGCCAGTGGATAAACACCCCTGACCAAATACGATTATCAAATCGCTCCGGAACGGCAATCCCATAGAAATGCAACAGGCTCTTTATCCGGTTCTTTATGCGACTTTGTTCCTTGCTTATCGTCTTCCTCATCCGAATCAAGGAACGATCTTGAAGTTGCTCCACAGTGGGGATATACAGCGGATCTAATTCGCCACTGCGTAATGTCCTGGCCAGTTTCCGAGCATCACGAGGATCACTCTTTCGCCGCCGTTCCTTATCCTTGATGGGTACATCACCTGGATGAACAACAATACATTCCACCCCCAACTGTCGCAACCGCTCACATATCCAGAATCCACAAAACCCCGCTTCATAAACCGCATAAAAAGTGGCTCCAGGAAAGGTCCTTTCAAGGTAACCTAACAGTACCTCTGGAACGGGAGGTTGAGTGAATGTCTTGTGTTCCAGATGTTCCGTTAGAATGCATACACTCCAACTTTTCTTATGAACATCAATCCCTACGTAAATTATTTGACCACTAAAGTCGATTTTTGTATCTTTCTTCATCGTTATGCTCCTTTCTTGTGTCTTTTATTATTACTCCAAATAATACTAAGAAAGGAGCTTTTTTTCTATGGATAAACATGCGGTCTCGAACATTAGACCACACTATTTTATATAATTCCAGTTCCCTCGTTTGTTCTATCACTTCGTTTAGGGTTTTGGCTCGGTACAAGCCTTGCCTGTATGTCCGATGGGCAGTTAATGATGATTTTTAACAGAGAATTCAAGAAATCTATTTTAAGCTCACAGTAGTGGATTTTTAATATCTTATGACAGGACTTGAATCTTGGAACGAATGTAATCCCTTAATTCTTCCACAGACATATCTTTGTAGTCCTTGTACGAAATAGGTTTCCCGATCCTTACTATCACTCTCCCAGGAGATATTCGCCAGTCGGTTTTGCTTATTATTTTAAGCGTTCCCTTAATCCCAATAGGCAAAATTTCTGCTTTTGTTCCCAGAGCCAGATGAAAGGGACCCTTTTTAAATGGCATAAGCTCACCGGTGATTGTTCTTGTTCCTTCGGGGGCTATCATGATAGAAGTGCCATTATTAAGAACTTCTTTTGCTTTTTCAATGCTTTCAATAGCTTTGTTCAGGTTCAGCCGATCTATGGGGATATTCCCCCATCGTCTGATAATCCAACCCCAGAGTGGCCATTTGAAGTGATGTACTGCTTCCACACCAACAGCATACTGAGGTATAGTTGCCATGATTACGAAAACATCAAGAACCGACTGGTGATTCAACATCCAGATGTAGCATTTATTCGGACTAACATTCTTTTTCCCTTTAACCTCAAGTAATATCCCGGATGAAAGAAGAATCAGTATGCTGAGAAATCTTTTGATTGGTGTCAGATGACGTGGGTGTATAAAGACCATAAGAATAAGTAGGACTGTGCCTCCAATGAGAAATGACATGAAGACAAACGGCCAAAGAATGAGTGACAGGATGGTTTTGAAAACGATGTTAGTCATCTAATTGTTCTGATTTTCTCCTGAGTCTGTCAAGCCGATAGTGAAGTTCATCAATACCCCGCGTGTGGTGAGGGGGAATCCTTTCAAGAGCCATTTCTGCTACCAGTTTAGCCTGCGGAATATCCTTTATCCGATGTTCATAATATTTTGCCAGTTCAACGTAGGGAAGTAGATAAAAGGGGACTGCTTCATCAATCATCTCTTTCCATACAGTTACTGCATTTACCCAATCTCTTTTTGATTTGTATAACATAGAAAGATGTGATCTGATTAACATTCTTCTATGACTGGAAGACTCATGTTGAATAGCTGTTTCCATTGAACCAATTGCTTTTTCAGGCTGATTGTATCTTCTAAAAATCTTCCCTCTGGAAAATGCAACAGAGGGATCTTTCGTCTCTTCAATCCCGTTTGTCTGTTTCCATAGAAGATACGTTAAAACCACCAATGATGCGATGTCATCAGCGTTATGTTTGAACACTTTAAATAATGGATCTGGATCGTGATATCTGATATATCTGAAATACGCTTCAGGAACTTCACTCCCAGGTAAATCATCCACACGCTGGAACTTAAGTAATTTCTTTTCTATTGTCTGCAACTTGCAATCTTCCAGAGTAAGATTCCAAAGCTGCCGGCTGGGATGCAATAAATCTAGATGATCCATAGTGATAAATGTGCTCTGTTTTCGCTTTAACAGATACCGTGTTTCTAAAAGAGGAATATCAAAAGTTTTCCCATTAAAAGTTACCAATGTATCAAAGGGTTCCACAAAATCAGCTACCAAATCGAGCATCCCTTCCTCTCTCGAATGAGAATCAGCAAAAAATTGCTCCACCCGAAATTCATTCCTGTAAAAATATCCAATACCTATGAGAAAAGCAATGGTTCCTCCTGCACCTGCCAATCCGGAAGTCTCAGTATCAACAAAAATCGTTTTTCGATAGTTAAATTTCTTTGGTCTCGAAAATTTACCCCACCTTGACATCCAGTCATCAGAAACATCGCGAATGGAAAGAAGTGGGATCTTCCCGTGTTTGTCCTCCTTGTGATATCGTACCTTTCCCACAAATATATCACCAAAATGGGTACTTACATACTCGCCTTCCACAAATTCATGCATCCCGCGAAACTGCCTGGTCATGGAATCATCGGGGAATTGTTTGATGGTTTGTTTCCGGGAATAGAGGCGATCAAGGTTCTCTTTTATAGATGATTGTTTCCGTTCCGATTGCTGTCCAGGAATAGGAGAAGATCGCCGTTCTTCCTTACGCATCCTCTCAAGAGATTCCTGCAGGTGATTTCGTTTCATTGTTCCCAATTCCGTTCCTGTAATATTTCAAATAATTTATGATTAACCTTGGGAAAGGGATAATGAGAAATTCCATCAGGTGAAATCCATCTTTGTTTTTTTGTCGTGTTTTCAGGAAGACTATTTTTTATCAACCAACAATGATAACCGTGGAGGGTTACTTTGAAATGGGAATAAGCATGTAGTACAGCACCTATTTTAGTGACAGGTTGGATCTCAAATCCAATGCACTCCTGGATGCCTTTCGCAAGTTGATGTTCTTTCGATTTCTTATCTGTCACCTCTATCGCAGGTAATTCCCATAATCCTCCAAGAAGACTATCGGAGGGTCTCTTTTGAATAAAAAATTTATTATCATTCCAGATGACTGCTGACGCCATCGTTTTATGTGGAATCGGACTTCGTGATACCTTCCTGGGATATTTTACAGGAGAACCCGATTTATAACCCGCACAAAAACCTGTAATAGGACATTTAAAACAGTGCGGTTGATTCCGAAAGCAAACAAGACTCCCCAGTTCCATCATCGCTTGATTGAATTCACCGGGATTTTCTGGATCAATCCATTCTTTAAGCTGTTTCCTGAATATTGTTCTGCCTTTTTCCACTGGTTCCGAAAATTTCACAAGTCTTGACATTACCCGGCTCACATTCCCATCAATAACAGGAATGGCTCTTTTAAAGGCAAAAGAAAGAACAGCCGCTGCGGTATAATCTCCCACTCCGGGAAGTTTCCGAAAGCCTTCTAATTGATTGGGAATTTCCCTATCATAATCATTGTCAACAATCTGACAGGCTTTGTGAAAATTTCTACATCGTGAGTAATAGCCAAGTCCTTCCCAATATTTCAGCACCTCATCCTGGGAAGCTTCTGCTACTGAGTTGATGTCAGGAAATCGCTGGATCCATTTCTTATAATATGGAATGACCGTATCCACCTGTGTCTGCTGAAGCATAACTTCAGACAGCCAAATTTTGTATGGATCGACTTCATCTCGCCAGGGAAGCAAACGTTTGTTCTTTCTATACCAGCTTATCAACAACGCGGGAAAATCTCTCAATTATTAACTCCCTCTCAATGGTAATTGTCGTTAAGTGATATTATATATTCTTTTTCAGTAAACAATAAAAAAACTTTTTTATCTTCTCTTAACCTGTTGAAATTGAAAAGTTGTGTGCAAAGTAGGAAAAATTATTCAAGGATCAACTTGAGAATATCTATGCTCACATGTTTGCTTTTAACACCCACCTCCTTTGCCGGTCCCACACAAGATGGACACCCCTCACTGCAGACACATCTGGAGATAAGACAAAGAGTTTGATCGAGAAGGTCATCATGCAGGTCATATAATTGTTGGCTGAACCCCACACCACCCTGGTAATTATCGTATATAAAGATGGTAGGTTGGAAGTGAGACAAAATGGAGGTCTGAACTTTGTTATCGGTTAACTTACCATCAGAAGTGGAATAGATTCCGCGATCGCCAAATACATTCCTCACATACCATTCAGCTGACTTATCTCCAATACTCCTGTGGATATCCATTACAGTACACATCAGGTTTAAAGCGCAGATGTAATGCAAAGCATTAGATATTCCCAATACACCATCTATGATATCTGATCGCGAGTAGGGTAATTTCTGTAGCAACATCTCTGGCAGGGTAAACCAGTATGCGGTTGTGATCATCTCCATATCCTCGAGATTAATATCACCATAACCCACATTTTCCATAGTGTAAAATTTTATCTTTTTATACCCCACAGCCCGTGTGGTCACCTGTACCTCACCTAATGATACATCTATCTTTTTTACCCTCTGGCTTTCAAACTCATCCAGAACCTTGACACTGGTGTAATCGATGGCATCGGTATAGTAGTTCGAATCAGTTTCCCTCACGATGGCTTTCTGTCCTTCCCAGTCTAATTCATCCACGATATATTCCTTGCCATCGGTCATATAAATGGCTTCGGGATAAATGGTGGTAATGGCACTACTGTAATCCACTTCAGCAATAATATTCGATTCATCCTCATTTTTTACCACCACAAAATTCCCCTTCTCAATACGACGCAAGGAGACATTCACCGCCGGATAGACATCTTCCATCCAGTGCCACTGGTTGCTATCCAGATGAATCACATTTCCCTCTTCAAGAAATTCAAGGATCTCGTTCACATCACGAGCCGTAACATTCCCAAATACTTCTCCTTTCTGAAAGGGTAACTCAAAAGCTGCACATTTAATATGATCCACTAAGATTGTGAGATTATCGGGATTTATCCGGGCATGTTCAGGGGTCAATCCAAAAAAGTAGTGAGGATTACTCATCAGAAATTGATCCAGGGGATTTGATCGACCTACTAAAATTGCCACAGCAGTACGCTCCCGCCGACCCGCTCTGCCTGCCTGTTGCCAGGTGGAAGCAATGGTCCCGGGATAACCTGCCAGGACGGCTGCGTCGAGACTCCCGATATCAATCCCTAACTCCAGAGCGTTTGTTGCCACCACCCCTTTCAGATGACCAGATCGAAGTCCACGTTCAATCTCCCGGCGGCGGTTAGGGAGATATCCGCCTCGATAACCCGCCACAATTTCACCGGCAACCAATCTCTTTCTATCGGACTCAAACTCATCTTTGAGGTATTTAGTAATCACCTCCACATTAAGCCGGCTCAGGGCAAACACGATGGTAGAAATATCATGTTTAAGTAATACAGTGGCAAACTTTCGCACTTCTTTCAGATAATTGCTCCGGATCCCAAGCTGTTTATTCACAACCGGCGGATTGTAAAAAATAAAATATTTTTCGCTTGTTGGAGACCCAGACCTGTCTACTAATATCATCTCAAGTTCTGTAAGAGCTTCCGCATGTTCCTTTGGATTTGCGATGGTAGCAGAACAGCAGATAAACTGGGGTGATGAGCCGTGGAATTCGCAGACCCGTTTCAGTCGGCGAATCACATCTGCAACGTGACTTCCAAAGACACCACGGTAAGAATGCAATTCATCAATCACCACATATTTCAGATTCTGGAACAGATTAATCCATTTTGTATGATGAGGAAGAATTCCCTGATGGAGCATATCAGGGTTTGTCACCACCACATCTCCCTGCTTTCGAATGGCTTTTCGGGCACTCTGAGGGGTATCTCCATCAAATGTGTACACCTTGATGGGTTCCCCCACCTCATCTACTACCTCATTCAGTTCTGCTACCTGATCTTGTGACAGAGCTTTGGTGGGGAAAAGATACAGTGCCTTCGAACTGGAATCCTCAAAAATGGACTGAAGAACAGGCATATTATAACACAGAGTTTTTCCTGAAGCTGTAGGTGTTACCACCACAACATTCTTACCAGCACGAATCAGATCCCAACAGGTTCGTTGATGGGAATACAACTTCCCGATTTCACGCTTTTTCATGGCGTTGGTGATCCTTTTATCAATATCATTTGGATAGTCTGCATACTCACCATCGCTGGCTGGGATTTGGTGAACATGTTCAATGGAAGTTCCGAACTGAGATTTAATTACATCCCAGAGCCGGTTTGAAGATTGCGGAGATAGGGTATCTTTATTTACATTCACAACGTATCTTAATTTAGAAGAAAAATTAGAAAAGATGAGACAGGATTTTAACTCAGGACGATTTTAATAGACTGGTTATATCGTCTTCGAGTTGATGCTCTGATTGGAAATAAATGGTCTGTAAACCAAAATTTGCCGCTGCCATAACATTTTCGATTTTATCATCCACAAATAAAGATGTTTCCACATCGGCTCCAGACAGTGACAGAGCCACATCAAAAAAATCCGGCTCAGGTTTCCTAACGCCAAATTCAAATGAGTAAAAATATCCTGTTACTTTTGCAATTTGATTTTTTTTCTCGAGGTATCTAATGTGAAATGGGTTCGTGTTAGATAAAAGCCAGACAGCATAGTCATCATTTAGACGTTCAGCCAGGGACATAATTTTTGTCGGTTTTCCTAAAAGCATTAACCATGCTGTAAAAAAATCATCCTTCTCCAAACTATCGGGTTGCGGAAGATTTCTCTGATATCCCTCAAAGAATTCATCATCATTGATTATTCCCCTCTCATAGAGATCGTGAAGATCGTCAGTCATTGCTTCCCGCAAAATCTCAGTGGGTAAAATTGTGCAGTCTCGCAGATAAGTTAAGGTTCGTTCAGGATGAAGATTCAAAAGCACGCCACCAATATCGAGAAAAATTGTGTCAATCATTTTCCACACACATAAATTTGTAATCGACTGAATTCGTCAAGTGAAGAACCGCCATAATCTCCAAGTTTTTTCCTGATAACAAATCCCGCTTCGGTCAGAAGTCTATCCATCGTATCGGGGTAAACAATATGCATATCAAACTTATAAATTTCCGGATCATCACAGCCATCCCGATATAAGTACCACCAGATATGATTGATCTGGCTGCCTGAATCGTATTGATTTTTTTCTTTTACAATACACCTTTCACCATTTGGATGGTCAAATTCCATCGCAGGATAGAGCCTGCTTTCATCACGATAAAGAAAGTCTGGATTGGGCACAAAACAGTCAATCAGGAAAATTCCTTCATCGGTTAAATGTTCATACGCGCACTTATAACAGGAAAATATGTCATTATCTGAAATAAGATGAAGAATGGAGTTAAATCCAACGAAAATAAAATTGAATGACTTATTAATGTTAAAATTACGCATATCACCCTGAATAATAGTTGTCTGTTGATCATACACCTTCAACTTCTTTTTTGCTCGGGCAACGTATTCAGGACTTAAATCCAGACCGGTGTATGTATGCCCTTTTTCGATGAGGGGTATTGCCAGACGACCGGTTCCAGCTGCCAACTCAAGCACCGGACTTCCTGCTCGATCAGCCAATTCCACAATAAAATCAATATCCTCATGTCGGTGCGAATATGCTGCATCATAGAAATCTGGATCGGAAAAAATATTACGAATCAAGGTAGAATCTGCGGTTATTGTAAAAAATTTAACTAAGAATTAATAACTCTCTTGGCGACTTGTTTAATACCTCACAACCATCCTTCTTTATGACCACGTCATCCTCAATCCTGACTCCACCAAAATCGGGAATATAAATCCCGGGCTCGATAGTAATAACATAATTCTCCAGAAGGGTATCCTTACTTTCCTGTGACAGCCACGGCATCGTGTGGACATCCAGTCCCAATCCGTGCCCAGTACCGTGTACAAAGTTATCACCAAATCCTTTTTGGGAAATATGGTTTCTCACCACGAAATCAAGCTCCTTACAGGACATATTAACTTTAGCGGTATTGCATCCCTTTTGTTGAGCTTCTTTCACAATATCGTAAATTTCTATGTGGCGATCCGTGGCATGTCCTATAACAACAGTCCTGGTCATATCAGCGTGATAGCCGTCATATTGGGCACCGAAATCCAGCACAACGAAATCCCCTTCTTCAAAAACTTTGTCACCGGGAACAGCATGGGGAAGTGCAGATTTGGCGCCCGATGCTACAATTGGTTCAAAAGAATCCTTATGAGCGCCAAGAAGTTTATACGCATACGAAATCTTTGCTGCAATTTCCCTTTCAACAGCACCAACCCGCAACTCTGGTACAATTTGGTCAAACACCTCATCTGTTATTTCTACCGCCGTTTTGATTGCTCGAAGTTCGCTTACATCTTTTACAGCAGCAATTTCCTCTACATACCGGAATGTGGGTTCCCAATCTATCGAAGGAAAGATTTCCCCAAGCCGATTCATCTGGTTTACCGTCAAATATTCCCCTTCAATTCCAAGGGACATTCGTTTTTTTATCAGATCGTTCTTTTGGATGATATTCTCGTGCCGACCTGATCCAATGACAATCTCCATCTCTTTCACTTGTTTTTTAGATTGTGTCAGATATCTGCCATCGCTAATAAAAAATGCTTTGTCGGAATAAATCAGGCACGAGCCACTCGACCCGGTAAATCCAGAAAGATATCGGACATTCGGTATATTTGTTATTAATATCCCGTCAAGTGAATCCTCTGCAAGTTTATCACGGAGTTGTTGAACCCTTCTACTGGTGGTTGACATCTATCTCTTTCCTCTCTGCTTCTTCAAGAGCTTCTCTAATTTCCCTCTTTCTTCACTAACACGTTCAATATCCACTCCTTGTTTTTTCGACATGACAGCAAGAACCTCCAAAGCACGTTCATATAATCTCTGATTTTTCAATACAGCCACCAAAGTAAATGTAGCTATTTCAGGACTGATACTCAGTGCCGATAACTCATGATCTGATGAAATACTCTTAGAAAGTTTCTCCTTTGGAAGTGTTGTTAAAAATTTCTCTTTATGTTTTTCTTTGTTTTTCATTTCTTCGAGCCTGTCCAAAGTTTGTTGATTCTGGCTGTCCATTTTTAGAATTTTTTTATACAGTTTTTTTAAGGTATTCGAAGCTCGACCTAATTGCTCCTGCACATCTGAAAGATGGATATAGGCATTGTAGTACTTAACGTCCATTTTGACGATCTGCTTTAAGATTTTCTCGGCTTTTACAAGCTCATCTTCCATGATATATATTCTGGCTTCGATAAATTGCCCTTCAAGTGAGTTGGGATGGTGTTCAAGACCAATCTGACAGACTTTATGGGCTCGTTCATAATCTCCATTCAGCAGATAGTGCTCCGCCAGTACGGGAAATAGAGCTGTGTCAAACTTTTCGGCGAAATAGTGTTCAAGGTCTTTTAGATTATTTTGTTTCATAGTTGAGTGTACTCCAGAAACCGCTAATCAGTCAAAAGCCTGACAGGTTTATTCTAATTCTCGCCTGTCTGCCGAAACGAAGTGTAGGTACGGCTAATGCAATAAGTCTATCTTCAACAACATTTGAAGTTAATAATCTCATAGTTTTGTAAAAACACTTTTTCGAAGTAGACTCATAATTACAGTGGAATATTTCCATGTTTCTTTTTTGGGTTGTGATCCACCTTGGTTCCAAGCATCTCAAGTGCCTGAATCAGGCGAAATCGAGTTGTTTTTGGTTCTATAACATCATCAATATAACCTCGCTGGGCGGCAATAAAAGGTGAGGCGAATTTATCACGATAGTCCTGAATCAATTTCTCTTCTGTTTCATCTCTATCTTGAGCTTCAGAAATTTCCTTTTTAAAAATAATTTCCACCGCTCCTTTTGGACCCATCACAGCAATTTCGGCACTGGGCCAGGCAAAATTAATATCACCGCGGATATGCTTGGAATTCATAACATCATAGGCTCCTCCATACGCTTTTCGGGTAATGACTGTCAGTTTAGGGACAGTTGCCTCACAGAAAGCGTATAGTAATTTTGCTCCGTGCCGGATAATTCCACCCCATTCCTGCTCCGTTCCAGGTAGAAATCCAGGCACGTCTTCAAATACCAGAAGAGGAATATTAAAAGCGTCACAGAAACGAACGAACCGGGCGCCCTTAATCGAAGAACTGATATCCAGAACACCTGCCAGATGTCCGGGTTGATTCGCTACAATTCCTATGCTTTTTCCATTTAATCGGGCAAATCCAACAATGATATTTTGTGCAAAACCTTTGTGAACTTCCAAAAATTCCTGATTGTCAATAATTCGGTTAATGACGTTACTCATATCATATGGTCTATTGGGACTCTTAGGAATAATGGAATCCAGTTCTTCATCTTCCCGATCGGGGGGATCAGTACATTCAACTGCAGGAGGATCTTCCAGATTATTTTGAGGGATGAAAGATAACAGATTTTTTATGGTGTTGATAGCTTCAAGTTCATTTTCACAGGCGAAATGGGCAATGCCACTTTTAGTCGCATGGGTGATAGCGCCGCCAAGTTCTTCATGGGAAACATCTTCATGAGTAACTGTTTTCACTACATCGGGACCGGTAACAAACATATAGCTTGTATCTTTTACCATAGCAGTGAAATCGGTAATAGCAGGTGAATAGACAGCGCCCCCAGCACACGGACCCATTATTAATGAGAGTTGAGGTACCACGCCAGAAGCCAGCGTGTTTCGAAGAAAAATATCTGCATATCCTCCAAGACTGGCTACCCCTTCCTGAATCCTCGCACCACCTGAGTCATTTAACCCAATAATGGGAGCTCCAACCCTCATAGCGTGATCCATTATTTTTGAAATCTTTTTAGCATTTGATTCAGATAGTGATCCTCCTAGCACAGTGAAATCCTGGGCAAAGACAAAAACTAACCGACCGTCAATAGACCCATAACCTGTCACCACACCATCTCCGGGATAACGACGCTTATCCAGATCAAAATCTGTAGACTGGTGTTCCACAAACATCCCTGTTTCATGAAAGGAACCCTTATCAAGAAGAAGATCAAGACGTTCGCGGGCAGTTAATTTCCCCTTGTCGTGCTGCGTCTTAATTCGCTTATCACCACCACCCTTCAGAGCCCTTTCCCGGAGATGATTAAGATTCTCGAAGTTTTTACTCATCAGTCTTGCTACCTCCCTAGCCTTAATAGAACGTAATTATGTAAAACGTAATGCGTAACCCGTCACAACTCATCGAAGCGAAGCGAAGATCCTGCACACGAAGTGTCGGGACCAGTTACCCCCGACAGTTGGGGTCTCCACTCCGCTCCGACAATCACCAGTTACTACTTACCAGCTACTACCCACCAGTTACCACTCACCAGTTGAGCAAAGCGAAATCCTGTACCGCAGGTCGGGTTTACCACTCACCAGCTACTTCTTCCCTCCAGCGATTCTCTTCCACCCAGTTGGTTATATAATCTATGGTCTCCTGAAGAGGAGTTCCAGGCCCAAACATCTCCCCCGCTCCCATTTTTTTCAATTCCTCGATATCCTCTTTTGGAATGATGCCGCCGCCGGTTAAGAGAACATCATCCAGACCGTTTTCTTTCATCAATTCAAGGACTTTGGGGAAAATGGTCATATGAGCCCCGGATAGAATGGAGAGGGCTATAACGTCCACATCTTCCTGAATAGCAGAATTGACAATCATTTCCGGTGTTTGTCTGAGACCTAAGTAGATTACCTCCATTCCTGCATCGCGATAAGCCCTAGCTAAAACCTTAATTCCCCGGTCGTGTCCATCCAGACCTGGCTTTGCCATTAAAATTCTGATTTTTCTTTCCATCTTTTTAATCCTTAACAATAACTCCTTTGCTATACCGCAATTTCGCATACTTTTGGAAAAAAGTGAAGAGAAAATCCCCTTGAATAAATAAGAAAGTGTTGCTGTTTCTAAAACAACTCCCACTACAGATTACAAATTTGCAGATGTGACTAATATTACCTCAAAAGAACCATTTTCATTATCTTGTGAAATTGTTTGTCACTTTCAAACGATTTTGCATTGAAATGATAAATGTACATACCCGATGGAACATTATTTCCATCATCATCCTTTCCATCCCATACTATACTTTTGAATCCAATTGACTCAATCCCATTCATTACTGTCTTCACTTCCCTGCCTAATATGTCAAATATCATCAATTCCACAAATGATTCCTCAGGTAAATCATACTTAATAGTCGTCATAGTGTTGAAAGGATTTGGGAAATTTTCGCTCAAAGCAAAGTCATTGGGCAGCTTAGGAATAATTACTTTTTGAATTCCTCTAAAGGGAATACATTTTCTGCTGGAAAATAAAGACTCATTATCAAAGACATCAACTGAAGTTATCATATAACACACATCAGGATCAAACTGATTCCCCCAAGCGATTTCATAATCAATATACATGGTTGTAGGAGCTTCTACAAAAGATTTTAGGGCCCAAAACTGACCTGGTAGTCTTCGAAATACGTTGTAACCAGCTAAGTTAGCTTCTGTGTTTTCATTCCACGACAATTTTGGGTGGTTATTGTAATTTATTATACTAAAACCAGTTGGTACAGTTGGGGCAAAAGAATCAATGAATAAGAGTCTACCTTCACCAGGATATAGCTTTAACTGAAAACTGTTTTCGTTCTCTGCTAGGGTACGGAATGGGACCCTAAGGGAATCACCATCCCATCCCCCTTTAGCAGCGATCACATCCACAATATGACGCACCTCACTACTCTGCTCTAATTCAACTGAAAGTATTTGAATATCATTAGGACGGCATTGCCGATTAACTAAAATAAAATATTCTTCCCCCGTTATTTGATGTATAAATTCTCCCACCTCAATATCCGATGCACCATTTATGGATGATATTATTGAATTGTTCTCCGGCATACTGATTGGATATCCCGTTTGCCAGTCCAAGTGCACCAAAGTTGAACTCAATATATTTAATCTATCATTTATTTCTCTCACAGCTTCCCACTTTAACTGGTACCCCGTAAAGATGGGACCATACCCAGGATCAAGATATTCATCATAGTTTATATCGTGTCGGTGTGTCTGGGTCTGGACCAAGCCAGGGCAGCATCCATCAGCCTCTGGATTTTCGTAAAGAAAATAGAATAATCCATCTGCGCTATATACAAGTGCCATGTAGACTTCAATATTTATTTCCCACGGAGTCGGATTTCTCCTGATTGTATATTCGTGATTATAGCCGGGTATACAACCGTAGCAGCCGTGTAACTGGGGTATATAGTAAAAAGGTACGCCACTGTTATTTGCAGAAAACCTTGCATTACGCAGATAGGTTCTTAGAGTACTTAGAGTTAATTGTAGGTCATTATTGTACGTTAAAGAATCATACATTTCTATACCTGGTCCTTCGTCGTAGCCGCCAACTTGTGGATCCTGGTAAGGTGAGCCAAAATAAACGGTAAACGGGTAGTAGTCCACTGCGAGTTGAGACTCATGAGCACGGGTCAGAAAAAGATCGTAACCAAGTCTTCCATAAAAGTCTTCTTCATGACGGTTCACGGCAGTAATCCCACCACCTGTCGGATAGTCTGCGCCTGCCACATTCTCAAGAAGGTTTTCAATATATCCACTTGCATACATCCAGCGCAGTCCCGGTTCGTCATCTGTATAGAGCCGGAAAAGATTCCCAGATGAATGATCGCGGTAAATTTCAGCCGTACTAGTTATCCCAGTGTCATACTGTCCTGCAAAAAGGTTATTGGCTACTTCATCATCTACCTTCACATAATCCAGAAACGTGGTCACATATCCGTGCCAATACACTTCATAAGTTATTCGGTCAATTAGTGGAGTTTCTTCCTCTACTCCCATAGGCATGCTTTGTTCTAAGACTGATGGGGTAACCCCTGTTGTTCGGGGAAACGAAAAGCTGTATTCATAGTAACCCACGGTGTTATACTGATCTACAAGTATGGTTTCCACACACAAGGTATCTGGTGGTGTGCTTTGAAGTATCGCTCTTACCGTAACAACAGGTTGTCCGATCTCACCACCTTCTACACGCAGCCTAGGTTTGAGGTAATAATCACCAGTTTCTACCTGTTCCCGGGGTTGGGGTCTCCATACCATCCTACCGGCGGTATGGGTGCCAGCTATAGCTTCTACTGCTTTTGTACCATCTTGTGGATCAATGACTTCCAAATATTGGCTGCCCTTTTGGGTAAAATGATTGTCAATGCTGGTCAGGTCAAACTCATAAGATTCCGCTTGATAAATAGAACGCTGTGATCTGGGTTCAATGTCTATCTTACGATCCGCGACTACCACTCCCATTCCGTGAATAGCAGCGCTATCCATTCCCTCCAGAATCACTGGCCGATAAAAATTAGGGTTAATACTGCCTGTTACCCCAGACGATAAAGTGACAAAATTGAATCCAAGACTGTCTACTTGATCAAATCTCACAAAATGGTCATTTGTGCGGTCATAAGGTGTAAAATAGACACCAATGGGAAACTGATCCTGTGCGTAAAACTTGCCTGTGTGTCCAGCCAATACCAGAAATACGAACAGAACTCTTTTTACATCTCTCATTTCTCTTCTCCTTATGTTTTGAAACAAAGACCGGATTCTTCTTGTCTTTCGCCTTTCCATCTCCCAGTCTATGTTTATTGTAACTTTACCATTTTTTTCACCTTCACTTCTCTTTTGACCTTCAATTTACAAAGATATACACCTGAACCCATATCATTTCCATATTTATCTTTGCCATCCCAGGTAACTATATAAGAACCTGACGGTTGTTTCCCATCCACAAGAGTTATCACCTTTTTGCCTAATACATTATAAATGGTTAGGTCAACGTTACTCGTTTTATTCAAAACATAGCTGATCGTGGTAGCTGGATTAAAGGGATTGGGGTAGTTTTGATGTAGCTTGAACAATCTGGGTATCTGCTGGTGACGGCTATCAATGGTCAGCGTGGTAGTATCACCGTAAATACCAAAGAATCCTCGATTTTCCTCAAATTCATAGTTTGGAGCACCAACGATAATTCTGTCCCTATCAGTTCCATCCACTTTCCCAGCACCGCTTATTGAGCTTCCAAAACCACTGCTATTAAATCCAAGAGAATAGATACCATCTATTGTGGTATCCTCAGCTGAACCGCCATGATAGACAGCCACAGTACCGCTTCCCCCGAACATGTCGGAATCACCAACTAATAAGTCGGGTTTTGCATCGTTATTTAGATCACCAGCATTTGTTGGTGTTGTATGTCCTGTGGTCCCTGGAATTGGTCCTAACAGCATATTAACAGAAGTTGGACTAAAGGGGGATTCACCCAAGAACACTTCTCTCCCTCGTACGATAATATCAGCTATCTCGTCACTATTAATGTCAAATACGATCAGCCGAATACTCACGCTGAATCCAAACGAACCGTTTACTTCTCTTTCATCAATATAGAGACAGGAGTCTAAGTTGAAATCTTCCCTTCCCCAATATACTTGAAGATAATGAAATCTATCTGGTGCGGGGCTGCTTTGATCATAACCCCCAACAATTAGATCGTCTATTCCATCTGCATTAATATCCCCAATAGCACAACCAAGTCCTAACCCCTCTCCTACTTCCATTCCTTGAGTTGTAAAATCGGGTACGTTACCAAGTAGTTCTCCGCCTAAATGGACATATACTTTGCCCCTAACTGAACTGTAATTATGGTCAGTGAACACTAGATCGTTATACCCATCGCCGTTCAAATCTCCTATAGCCATTTGATGCCCGAATGCACCTGTCGCACCGGAATCTGGAGATATTATCACGTCCGTAACAGTATCAATATCGCCACTTCCTGAGTAAATAAAAATTCTTCCAGGCTCAAAAAGAGGATAAAGTTCCACAGAAATTAAATCAGTAAAGGTGTCGCCATTTAAGTTCCCAGCCTCTAACTTAAAACCACCATAGAAAGCTTTATCAGGATCTGTATCAATTGGATTCCCACCGTAGTAAAGATATGTACTATCTTTACTGCCAACAGAAACCAGGAAATCATCAAAACCATCATCGTTCAGGTCGCCCGCTCCTTTCACAGCCAGTCCGAGTTTATCGCCTTCGTTTTCACCTTCCACTTCCAGAATGGGAACAAGATTGGGTATCTGCTGGGAGTAAAGGTTTAACCCCAAAAGGGTAACCATTATTATTGTGACATGTTTTATTTTTTGTAGCATTGTTGTTATTTCATATTCCAAATGTTGCATTCAAAGTATATTTCGTACAACATATGTCTGTCGTTAACACTGAAACATCTCCATATTTGACCCTCACTAATTAATTCCTATCAGCAGTAGAATTTCGCAATCATTATATTAAAAGTGAAGTGAAATTCCTCATATTCATTTAAAAACTAATTAAATAATTTTAAAAATGAAAATATGTAATAGTAGCAAGCGAGTCGCTGGACATCAAATACATCTTTATAATCAGTATAAGGAGTTCCCCCGAAAATAGCTTTTAAAACCTTGTAACTCACGTTAATACTGC
>CAZVFT010000049.1:11905-19258 GCA_964626495.1 uncultured bacterium | reverse complement strand
AAGAAGCTAATGCACAGTCTCTTTTCTTCAACAAATTAATATGCACAACGGGTTATCTATAACCCTCTTAAAGTTCTAGACAAAAATCTTTTACATCTAACAACCTTTGAACATCAAAATGTTTTCAAATTAAACATTTACCATTCCTGATAATGTGAGTTTTATATTTTGTTTTATTAGGTTTCAAAAAACCTAAAAACATGGCTTCTATAATCCCAAAAATTTAGTAAAAAGATGGCTCAAATGAAAACAGCAATAATAGGTCTTTACACACAAATCCAACAAGAGAAAACTTTTTGAATGATTGAATTAAACAAAAAAAGTCAACGACTGAAATAGTCATTCTCATTACTAGCGAATATAAAAGTTCACATTCCCGTAAGGGTTGGTTACAGGATAAACAGGTTATGGTTTATGTGGTGGATTCAGTTTTTATAAAGGACAGGTACTGATCTAGAACAATGTTATTGTCGTAGCTACAATTCTAGAAAATGGAGATAAAAATGTTGGGTATATTTCTTGTTGAATAGCTACATCGAGAGATATACCATGTATTACCTTTTCAAATTTCCAAGTATAACCAAATCCTAAATTGCCTTTTGAATTCATTTTCCAGAGTCTATTGGGGAGGCTTCTGTCATTGAGTGGAATATCCTTTATTCCCATTCGAATCTCCCACTCATAGTTCTTTCCTAGTCTGATTTCCATTCCAGATTTGATGCGTGAGAACGAACTTTCACTGATTTGGTAATCTAGCGCAAGTTCTAACCTTTCAGAAGAAAAAGCAATCCCCGTGGTTACTGTTCTAGGAATTACATCGTATGACCCGATCTTCATTCTATCCCTGATCATTATTCCAAATGACAAGAAACTAACGGGTCTGAACTGAAGTCCAAAATCAACCCCTTTCTTGTTGTCTCTTAAATCTGATGAGTTATGATAACCTCCTACGTTCTGCTCTAGATATTTGTAGGAAATCCCAAGTCGAAAGTTTTGGGTTTCCAAAGCTAGGGATAAGAAAAGCACATATTCACCGAAACTGAAACTACGGATATAATTAGACTGCTCATCATATTCATCTATCTCCCTTACAAAGAATGCACTTCCGCCTAAGCCTAGCCCCCAATGAAAATATGTAAGACTCGCTTTTGATGGAGAGTAAGTGATGGCAAATTGTGGGTAGTTTACATCATCAAATGTCGTGTAAAACTGGGTATTTTTCAAATCGGACACTTGGACATTAATTCCACGTCTATTTACGACCCCTGCAGGGTTCCAATAGACTGACGACGGATCATTCACTTTAGCTATACATGCACCACCTAAACCTAATCCTCTTGCAGACATACCCTGGTTAAGGAAGGCTCCTGCCCCATAATATGGTTGTCCACACATTGGAGTACAAAAGAATGTAAAGAGAACTAATCTATTTATAGTCTTACTCATCAATTTAGTATAACAATTTTGATACGGTTGAAACTATCCCCAATCTTAATGAATCCAAAATAGACTCCGGTAGCTAGCTCATTTTTAAAGAAGTTTGTTCCATCCCAAATTACTTCATGTGTACCTACTTGAAGTTCTGTAGGAGACAATTCATAGTGGAAGACTATTTCTCCACCTGCATCCACGATTACTATTTCGCCGTCATCCTTTTCTTGTAACAACACGTAACGAATTCTTGTACCATCGTGTCTTCTGTGAGAAAAGGGATTTGGATAATTAAATATCTCACTACCTACTACCTGATGAGGATCTAGAAGTACCGAGAAAATCACTATAGTCGAATTCGTATTTGTGGCTTGATCCTCGGCTTGCACTGTAAGTCGTACATGCAGTTCATCCTCCCTAGTTTCTCTCTTCTTCTGTAGGTTGGTGGTATCTATGATTGTAAAAATCAATGAGTCCAAGCTAGAAGTAACAGTCCAATCCTCAGATTCTGAAAGATGGGACTTAATCGTTTGTGTGAGGGTATCAAGAAACTGATAATCTTCGGCACCCCATTCCATCATATAAGTTACCTTCACTGAATCAACAAGATAGAATTCGTAAGGATTAAGGATAGTGTCTTGTAATACCACTGTTCCTAGACTATCGATGAAAACATTGTCCGTAAACCTTGCATTTAACTTTTCCCCACCCGCCAATTGATGCCCAAACCCGTCTTTTCCTTCTGCTGTTATAGTTGATATAATTGTTTGTGTTGAGTCAAACTCTATTGTAGGTGAGGTAGTATCAACAATAAACTGCCTGATTATTGGGAACGACAAAGTAGAATCAGTCAATTGACCTGTGATACTTAACATGTAGATATCCTCTTCGAGAAAGTCGATAAAAGGATATACCATTATATGGGACGAATCACGAACTACATTAGTATCAATGATTGTATCATTGTTTGAGTTTCTTAAAGCTAACGTAATTGTATCTGGGAATGTTGTGTCGACTCGTATTGAAAGTTGATTAAAACTATTGTTGTTGACAAAGGCAGTCCTTGGGAAGAGTTGTGCTTCAGTAGGTAAATAGTGATAAGTAACTTCTGATGAATCTGTTAACCTCGCAGGACCACTGTGTTCATCGCTAAAATCAGGGCTATATTGTAACTCTTTCTTATGAAAAACAACTTTTGTAATAACGCTATCCATATCTATTCGGTTGGATCTATCGAAGATACTATTCATCAAGTATTGATCTGATTCTCTCAGTTCAAGAGAGACTTTCGAAACGTTTATTTCTTTTCCGTTTGGTAAAACATGTGTTTCAAGGGATACTGTTAGTGAATAATCTTCTAAACTGTCTAATATTGATGTCTGTAATCCATCTGTTTTTTTCATAAATATTCTTGTCCCGTTGTGAGAAAATTCTTGCTCGATTTCTAGTAATCCGGGAAAAGAGGGGACATTTACTTTTGTTACACCATTTTCGGTAACAATTGACGGTGAGTCAAAGATCAATGGGGGGTACACTGCTATGGAATCGTTAGTATTCGCTATCGTATTTAGTCTTATGATCCCTTTTGTTATATGAGTTAAAGTTAAAGGCGACTTGACTAACGGTTGGATTGAATCCGGTTTCAAGTAATCTCCTGATTCAAAATAGCCCTCGCTTGATAACAGCAGATTGGATATTTCCACAATCTCCAACGAGTCGAGATCACGCTTGAAATCGATGATTAGCGAATCTTGCCCAATGGCAATTGAAGCAACAGCGTCAGGTAAGTTGTATTCACTACTGGGGATCCATTTGAGAATCCTTGTAAGTGGTTCAGGAACTGTCGCTACCGCTTGTCTTTGTGGCCCGAACACAGGTACACTTGATTCAATGATTCTGACTGACGGAGCGTTCTTTTCTAAAACATTGTTTATTGGGTATGTTTCTTCTTCTATTTCAATATGAGGTTGCCCTGCCCTTAATAGATTCCTGTCTTCAAGTTTTATTTCCAAAGTATCACCATTAGATAGATCCCCTGAATACTGAAGTTTGAAACTAACCTTTGCTGAGTCTATTTTTTGTCTTATGGAATCCAATAACAGCCCGCTTAGAAAGAGACTATCACCTTCTGATATATCAGGCAGATCATCACTCAGGTCGATCAAGGAATCGTTCAAGGTAGCTACAGTTATAGTATCGTCGAGGGATTGGTTCCAAACATGGATTGTTTGTGTACCGGGGCGCCAAGAAACACTGGGAGGTAGCACTATGGATACGTTCGATTTACTGATTATCGGATACTTTTCATCTTCTGTGAATATCAATGTGGGAAGTGCGGCTAATTCACCAGTGTCTCCAACCACATAAGTAAAACCATCCTCAGTTTTCATATCCGGTCCTACTACTAATTTGACAAAGGGATCTCGTATTACTAGTGAGTTTTGGCTCCCATCAAGTACTAATTGAATATGACCTGAATCAGAAGCTTTAAACTCCGCAAATCTCAATTCAGATATAGTCAGGGTGTCTTCTGTTGGAAATGTTGAAACACTAATCCTAAAACCTTTTCCATTGTCGCTGAGAGAAAGTGTGTCTCCTACGGTTACTGTATCTGTATAAGTAAAAGAAAAGAAAGGGGGATCAACCAGATCCCACTCTGCATTCATGTAATCAGGGATTCTTAAAATAAGACCGACTGTATCAATCAGCTCGACACTACCTTGATAAATCTTGAATGGGCTCAAAGACCTACTCCCGGGATCTTGATCACCCCTAAAAAATATCTGAGAATTTGACGAAAACGTCACCGAACCAATTGTTAGCCAAGACTTAATGGTATCTTGGTAGGTGCTATCGTTCAAGGTAAACAATAGGCTGTCTTCAGTCTCCCCGTTGACTGTGACCCTCAAGCCAGCGATCTTGACTGAATCTTCAGGCTCAAAATTATTCTCAATTGACAAATAGACTTCTTTCAGGTTTGGTGAAAATTCTGGAATCGGTGACAAGTTTGCATAGCCGTACTGCAAGTCAAGGGCTGGTACCTCTTGCCAATATATCGGTGCGCTTTCAAGCAGTTTCAACGTAATCCGATGATTTGTATCGATTACCGCAACATCGGGATCCTCGTGTATAACTAAGTCTGGTATCTGCAGAGAATTAACACTTCCAACCAAACCCTTAATCTTCGATAACGCCTCTACATCAGGTTTTCCAATACCTTTTCGTTGTGAATCTATAGCTGTAAAACGAGTCATTCCTCGTACAGAGAGAAATAAACAGGTCGACCAATCGTATCTTCCAGTAAAGCCACTTACTCTTATTCTATCTAAAACAATGGAATCACCGGGGAAAATGATAGGTTTGATATCTATTCTTATCAACTTCTGACTTAGATGAAATACTGAATCAGTAACTAGACTGTCGTTTATGTAGTAATCCATTAGAACTTGTGTTGAGTCAAATACAACCGGAAATGAATCATCAATAGCTAAAACCACACCGTATTTTTCAATTATGCAAGATACGGCTGGATCTTCCTTTATTTTGACTGTACTGAGAATTTGCGTCGTGTCCCTGAAAATGAATTTCTGTTCCTCCTCAGATCTTATTGTTGGTGCTCCTACTCTGATAGAGGCTGTTGTATCAGACCTATTGAATGACAATCCGCCATTGGGCGACATCTTCAACGTATCTGGTACAACAGAGGACACAATTCGTGTAATAGGCAATTTCCTCAAAACAATGGACTCACCAGGGGATAAATCTCTTGACAAATCAATCATCAGTATAGTACTGTCCACAATAGAAAATCCATTTACAGGTCCGGAATAAATGATCATCTCCAATGTGTCGGCCCAGATCAGTGGCAGATTCTCTGGTATTCGAAGAAAGATGCCATCCTCTGCTTGCAGCGCTGCTACATCATCGTGTTCATTAATAACAATCTTGTTCAATGTATCAACGTAAGTTGATTCCAAATCCTTAACAAGAATATGGTCCTCAAGAGAATAGAAACTGGGATCTCCAATTCTTAAAGAATGATCTGTTTCCCGTTCCCATTCCCAATTGTTGCCTGGATCGGGTATTACTACAGAGAGTGACAACTTCTTTAGAGTGGCAATACTATCAAAATCCTGAAACAACGCCCCTGAGAGAATGAGCGAATCTCCTGCCTCAAAATCCTGCTGTAATTCGATACTAAGAACCCTATTCACGGAGTCAATTCTCAAAGAATCAAATAGTGAATCGGTTACATCGTTTCCCTCACGTATAATTCTAACATCAGAACCGTCTAAAGATTCGTTCCATCCTAGATATAAGCTGTCTGGTATCCTTACATGTATTCCCACGTCTGCTGTGACAGAGGAAACCTGACTGTCTTCCCAAATGACTAACGGCTTACATTCTCTGATATTGGTGTCTCCAACCACATAGGCAAAATCTCCTTGAAAATCAACCTGAGTATTACCTATCCAAAAAGCAAATGGATTCTCTGCATTTGTACTATCATAGTCAACCCTGCCATCTACACTGATTCTCAAACGTGAAGGACTGAAAGTGGTATCAAAACCAGAAACCATCAATCCACTTATTGTCAAAGTGTCAGTAGAATAGAATGTAGATTTAACACCAAATAACAGTTGTGTAGAATCTTGATTGCTTACAGGCGGTAGTTGGATTTTACTCGTATCATCCACTGTTATTTGTTCAAGAGATGTCCAGTGGATTGGAGATAACCCAGGGAGATAAATACAAATACTATTAGTTTGATTAATGGTACTATCAACTGTACCGTTTGTTAAAGTTATTGGTAAAAATGATCTTATTGAATCACCTGTGGTACCAATAGTAAGAAAAGCCTGATTCCTTTGAGTCGATATAGAAGGAAAACCTACTAAGATAACTGTTAATGTATCATCACTTAGTGAGGTTGTATCACTTAAGTTATCGTTATATTCACCATTATCTTCTATGACAAGTTGAATGATGTGGACACCATGTTCAAAGGTGTATTCCAATGGAATAACCATACTATCAGAAGGCGGAATTTCTGCAAACCCATAAGCGAACAAGGAATCTGCTACGAGATCATACCAACTGAAAATGAGCGTATCGCTATCAAAATCATAAGCCCTCGCTGTAAGCACGACTTCTTTCTCCCCAAGTATATTTGCATAAACTAGGGTATCAGGATATGGATAGATAAAAGTAATTGCTGGCGCATCATTTACCGGCTGTACTGTGATACTCACTACCGCAGACTCACTGGTCAGTGGATCAGATTCCCCAGCTGTTGTCCCATCATCTGTAACCCTGAAACTGAAACTGTCAACACCGTTGTAATTCGTGTCTGGATCAAAAGTGATTAAACCTGTCTCACTATTCAACACCAATACCCCGTGAAAGGTACTGTCTACAATGACATACGTTAAATCCTGATCATCCGCAGCCGTAGCCGTCGTATCCCCATCATTACCCGTCAACTGATGCGTGTAACTGCTGTCCTCCGGTAAAACAAAACTGGAAGCATCGGCAACAGGGGTATCGTTTACCTCCGTCACCACCAAAGTGAACACCGTCGTATCACGCAACACAGGATCGCCATCATCCACAACAATCACCATGATCTCAGCACTGCCGTTGTGATCCTGCTGTACATCAAAGAATAACGTCGCCGTGCTGTCCCCCGTATCAGACGTGGACACCTGAACCAGACTCTCATCCGAACTGAATGCCGTAAACGTTAAACTCTGATCATTCGTCCCGATATCCACATCACTGGCAATCAAAAAGACCTGACTGCCCGTATCTTCCGATGTCGTCTGTGTATCCAGCTCCACTACCACCGGGGTGTCATTCACAGCTGTTACTGTGATACTCACTACCGCAGACTCACTGGTCAGTGGATCAGATTCCCCAGCT
>CAZVFT010000049.1:11731-11805 GCA_964626495.1 uncultured bacterium | reverse complement strand
GTCTGTGTATCCAGCTCCACTACCACCGGGGTGTCATTCACAGCTGTTACTGTGAAGACCACCGCGTCACTGTC
>CAZVFT010000049.1:0-11631 GCA_964626495.1 uncultured bacterium | reverse complement strand
CACCCTCATCTATCGTCTGATCAGGGATATCTGCTACCACCGGGGTGTCATTCACAGCTGTTACTGTGAAGACCACCGCGTCACTGTCTGATAAGGCTGGTGAAGCACCATCACCAGTATCCGTTGCAGTAAAAGTAATCGTCTCTGATCCATTCCAGTCCGGATCGGGAATTATGATGGTTGCAATACGGTCAGTGATGTCAACGGTCAGTTCCAACTGTCCAGTTGCCACCCAGCTCATATCCTCATCAGCCGTCTCAACATCACTTACATAATCATCCAGGCTGATCGCAGTAAAGGTGTCACCCTCATCTATCGTCTGATCAGGGATATCTGCTACCACCGGGGTGTCATTCACTGATTCCACTGTAAGAGTAAATATTGTACTATCCATACCACCAGCTGTGTCAGAAACGGTTACAGTTATGTTTGAACTTCCATTCCAATTCCCGACTGGTGATAGTATCAGATTTGCGGATGTATCAGAAGTTGAACTGATTGAAATACCAATAGCATTCGTGTCGGAGGAAGCATCAAATGTCAATGAATCTCCATCATCATCAGAAGCTGATACCGCTATAGTCAATGATGAATCCTCAAAAACTGTTTGGTTTGTGATGTGATTTATCTCGGGAGGATTATTAGGTCCTTGAGCAAACGCTATTGAGAATATTAGAAAAAAACAAATTAAGAATCGGTTGATAAGAAAAATCCCCATCTCATTGTGATATACGATATATTCTCATGTTATTATCTCTATCATTACTGATTGCGATAAGATATTGACAATCAGGGGATATCTTAAATGTTTTCAGATTGGTTTCGGGGAGCGTTGTCAGATATTCCTTATCCTCAATGAAGTCCCAGTAAAGTAGTCTCTTCCGATTCATCTCATCTGCCCGCATGTAGAACACCTGATCCTTATCGGGATGCCACTGATGATACGCTGGGTGCGTGTGTGGTGGTGGTTGTTTATGACGAAAAATGTCTATTCTCTGGATATATGTCAAATTCTTTAAGTCATAAACACACAATACTGCTTTCTCGTCTTCTCTTAAGCTGCTATTAGACCCAATAAAGGAAATAAGATTGTTCTTCTGCGTGGAAAACAGAGCTTCTGTTAGAATAGTAAAATCAGTAGCGGGAATATCAATTCTCTCAAATATTCTTCCACCATCATATGAAATCCATGTTTCATAAACCGTTTCTTTTCCCAAAATGGAAAATAGGATGCTACCTGAGTTATTTCCGCAAATACTCTGTACAGGTAGTTGGAACGTCTGTAGTTTAACTATATTCTTGTAATATGGATAAAGGCGGTTTATAGTCTTACGGTTTTCACTGAGAAAAGTAAGTAAAATACTTTCTGATTGTTCTTCTACATAAAAGTTCCCCGGTCCTGAGTATTCTAGAAATTTGTTGATTTCGCGTGTTCTCATATTGACAAGGTCTGATGTAATTGTATGTCTCCATACCTGGAAAATATCTTTACTTAGAGAAGAACCAGCTGACCGGTTGGTTGCGCTATATAAAAGCTGTTCACCTTTTCTCCCTTTAAACCATCCTACTGTATTCTCTTGGGGAAGGTATTTTACTCTTTTTTGAGGACCTCTCTTTTTGTGCTGTGTTTTAGGAAATAAAGCTTTAAAATCTACCTTATCATCATCAATGAATTGATAAACATATAGAGTGGAAGTCTTCTCCTTATCTTTGTTTATAGTTTGTATTGAGAATGTCTCGGTATCAGATGCCCAGACAGGATTAAGATAACCATTCAAAGTCCCCTGGTAAATTAAATCAAATTGGTATTCATTCCCTTTTGTCATAACTTTTCCAACAAATAACACCAGAAGAACAAAAACAAGTCCTACGACCTTTCCTAATTTTATGATGCTAATAATGTACTTAGATAACATACAAGAATACCCCCAACATGATAAGAGTTGAAATTCCTGTCAACCAACAAAGATTAATCTTATTCTTACTCTTCATGACGATTTCATAATTGTTTGTGCCCTCCTCATCAACAGGTAGATATAAAGTCTTTGCTTGGTCGGATTCAACATAAACCAACGTTGTCTTGTCAATGAAACTTGCGATACTTCTATCATATATCTCGAAGTCTAAATTATTGGGCAGTTCAATCTTTGTATAATTCTCGGGTACTTTTTCTTCGTATCTCCATGCAGGGTTGCTTGGTACAACAAGAGAATCTTGTTTCTTTATATTAAAATTATGGATTCGAAACCTTATACTACCATCAAATGTTATGGCGTAGGTCTCATCAGGGTAAGGCTCTTGAATTGAAGAAATAGGTAAGAAAGGTATTTCAAAGTAAAAACCCCGAGAGGGATCATAGCTTGAAAGAACCATATCAAAGGTGTTTGATAGATAAGCTAATCTTCTTCGATAAAAGTCATTAATGGTAATATCTTGTGGCGCACGAAAATGAATTCGGACAGGTTGCAAAGATCCTGATGCTGTTGACATAATACGAGTCATTTCGGAAAAAGGTGTATCCCGACTTATATACACTTTTAGGGTTGCATATTCATTATCAAGTTTGCGAAGCTCTTGGTCTATTCGATCTTTTCTCTTAATCCAGCCTCTTATTTTATCTAATGACTTACCCTCCTTCTTCAATTCCCTTTCCCGTGTCTTGCTATATCGTACCATTCTTTCTTTACTGCTAGTAAGTAGTAGCCTGTATCGCTCAAGGTCACCCTGCCGTTTGCTCATAAATTCTGCAAAGTGATGTAACAACTCCACGAGAAGTGAGTCGCTCTGCTGACATTCAGAATCTTGTATTGTTAGGGAGTATTTCTTCATCCGATCTAGATGAGATTCGTATAACTCTCTATCTGGTTCTTCGTTTTTCAGTTGTTCAAGAACGTCGACGTAAGTGTTAATCTGATCGGAGAGTTCAGTACATAGGTCTGAACCATTAAGTATGTTGAGTGTCATCAGTACTACAAGCAGGTTCTTTACTTTCATAACTGCACCCAAGTATAAAGCAAGATGCCTGAAATAATAGACAGAATGACTTTTCTTAGTGTATTTCTTGGGGGATCAAAATCTAACGAGTATGTATTGCTGCCATAAACTTTAATTACATTACCAAATGCATGTAGAGACCGACTTCTATTCTCCAAATCGAGGTAATATTCACCATCCCCAAACTGATATGAAACAGCTCCCGATAACAAAAACTCCCACTCATTTCTATCGGCCAGCCTTTTCGGATCCCAACTGACCCCAATTACCTTTGATGGACCCCGTTTTTTGCGTTCTTTGTGATCCATGAATTCCTCATAATACTTTTCGAGATCCGAGGATGGTTTCCCAAGTTCCTCAATCACCATTTCCTGACCGTTTTGCCTTGTGTCCAAATACTGTTTGATCTGGGGTTTCCAATGCATTAATAAAGTTGTTACGTCAGGAGAGTTTAGAGTAGCATTAGCTTTTCCATATATATAAGAACTATAGGTTTTATTTCTATTGAACACATAGAACAGTGTTGTGTCTACTAAAACTTCCCCTATTTGACCCAACTTTGTCCAATAAGCTACCCGAATCCAATCTTCCATGCCTGGCTTGATCAGATTTTCTACCAGAATATCCTCTGCGCCTAGATAGCTTCGCTTATTAAACAACTCTTCTGCTTTCTCATAGGCCATTTTCCGAGCTTGAAGATCTGATTTATCGCCTATTGGATCAGGGAATTGCCCTGCGAATGATTTCTCATAACCCACTTTTTCTGACTTAATAAAGTCGTCTTTATAAGATACTCCATTTAACTTATCATCTGGAAAATCCCAGGAGTTAAAATCAGTACGTTTTAATTCCTGAATCCGCTTTTTATACCAAGATAAGTAATACCAGAAAACCCAATCATAATCAATATCATCCTTGGCAAATCTGTAATGTTTTTCAAGTTCCTTTTTCAAATCACTTAAATCTTCTTTCTTCTTCATTAATGGGATTTGCTCAAGATCAGTATCTGTAGTTAACCATACATAGGGTAAGTACTTCTCCGTGTATCTATACCATGAAATCAGAGAAGGGTTGTTTAATTTGTCACTAACCGGAAAACTATGTAGTCCTAAGGAAATTTTTGCCGTATCTGTTAAATACTCAACCATGCATTTAATAAAATCATCTTGTTTAGGATATATCAGTTCACCGTAAAGTGTTTGTAGTACTACACTAACAACCGGTTCTTCCTCACTAGGTCCATTAAAAACAAATCCTTCTAGGGTTATCTCCTGTCCAAAGTCCATCATCTGGTAGATTATGCCTGGGTAAAGACTTTTTACTGATTCATCGTCTACATCATGTCTAATTGTTAGGGTGACAGTTTTTAGATCTTCTGAAAACAGCAGATTATTATCAAATATTTTAGTTCTGTTAAATTTTATGTCACGTTTTGAGTATCGCAAAGTTGTTCTAGTTGTATCCCAAATAAAAGATGAAGATTTCTGTAACGAGATTTTGACCTTATTACCTTTCTTGAACGGATACCAGTTTTCAAAAACACGCTGACGGTCAATGGCTGCAGCATTAGCTTGAGAAACTATCCTTTTAGGCTCTTCATCCATGGCGACAATCGTTTTACCCCCATCTATAGACAGTCTTATCCTAATAATACCTGATTCGTGAGATACAATCTCCTGACATCCTAACCCGTTGATGTACACTTGCTTTCGGACGCTTGAAAATCTACTATTCTCATTGATTGGAATAACGAGGGTCTTGGCATCATCTCGCAATTCGTATGTTCTCAGTAATGATTCAGAAGCCGGTCCTGAAAAAGTAATGTCCATATTTTCTGACCAGCGTAGATCAGGCTTATTGGGTAATCTTAGTGTTATTCCGTCAATACTGCTCAACATTTTCGATAGGTTACCTAAATTCAGTTCAAGGGAATAAAACGCCGTCCTATTGGCTCTACGGATCAAAACCTGTTCCATTGCAGATCGTAAAACGGGCGCCCCATAGGTTAAAGTACTATCGCTATATAATCGATTGGATTCTGAGCCTATTATTGCAAGGATTGGAATAGTAGTCAAATACTTATGATCTTTGGGTAATTCGATAATCAATCCCTTTATATATACTCTCTCTCCTGGAGTTATATTTATTTTAAATTTTAGAGTTAGTTTTTCATTCCCTCTCAAGATTGCTACTGGTTGTCCACCTGATGTGGATTCTATTGTCAGATCATCATGTTTGAACAAATAACTTTTAACTTCATTCAATGACAGAATAATATCTTCACCCTTTAAAACTGGAGAGAATCCATCATTTTCTATAATAATGTTAGGCAAATGGAATCTCTGAATATCCTTGTCGACGTCTCGAATAAATTCTGCATTTGAAGCCATGTCAATCGATATTCTTGCTATCTCAACTGGTATGCTGTCCATAATTACAAATTCTGATCCCATTGAAGACTGTACTGAAAACTTTCCATAGGTAGGAGGAATTGACATTCTTGATGGATTTAAAGGTATATTTCTTATGTAATCTCGATATCCAATGCTGGGGGACCTTATCACTTCCAGAACAAGATTGTGTTCATCACTTTCTTCCCTAGCGATACGGAAGACATTTTCTGGCACCTGGACATTGGATAATAACGATTTATTAAATCTTAACTTCGATTCTTTTGGCAGACTATATATGATCTTATCTCCTGGATTCATCGTACTAACAAACTCATCTTCAGCAATAATTAATCTTTCAATAGCGGGTAATTGTGCCGCAGTAAGTATAAGCTGTCTATTGGCAACATATAGCTGCGGTTGACCAATTTGAATGAATTGACGAAGTGTTAAATCCTTGTTCTGATCAAGAATCCTGATCGTAATTCTTATTCGAAAGGGTCTGACCGAGACTGTCAATCGCTTTAAGAATAAGTTACTTATTTCATACTCATGGCCTGTTAATTGCCCTGATATAATAACAAATGAGAGAGATTTGGAAGTGGAAATTGATTCAACTTCCATTTGTCTGTTTATGTCTTTAATTTTTGCTAAATCCCATTCAACAGGGATGTTATCCGGTATCGTTAACTTAAACGCCATTGGCTGCTGAAAGAAAGCAACATTTCCTTGTCCAATTACTAATGAGGGTAACTTGAATTCCTTGGTTTCATTGAAGATCGTATAATTGATCCCACCCTTTATTTTAAAATAAGGAGAAACCAGACAGATTCCATTTTGACTGGTTGAAACAACTTTCCAGTCAGGTCGAAAATTCCCCCCTCCTTCTGGATCTGTATATGCAACCTCCAAATTCAAGTGTATAGAATCTTCAGTTCTTGCACCCCGAACTTTCGCATTGGTAAATGTAATAATAGTATTCTTTGCCACATTTTCTTGTGGTGTCCACTCAATGATCTTGTCACTGATTCTCTTAATTTCCCCTTTGATTTCTTCTCCATTCTTTGAGACAACTGATATACTGTCATTTCTTTCACTCCACATCACTGACACTGTTGTAGGTATTATGAATCTAATCGGTAATTCACTCTTGATAATTGATGGATCAGGCAGTCTTATTGAAAAACCAATTGAGTAGTCTAAGGTATCACTTGCGATGAAATGATACTCCTTATATAGATTAAATTCGCAGTCGCCTACTGTAATAACATAATCCAAAGGAATCCAATCTTCTTTGTTTTTCGACAATTGAATCTTTGCCTTCGTTGCACCATTAAATATTATCGGTAATCGCACAATCCTTAAACGATCAGAGCTATTTAAATCTTTTTTCACTGGAAACCCAATAATTATGGATTTACTCTTGGTACCTACGAATACTTTTAGTTCTCGGGTAAATTTCCTGTAACTTTGACCAATAATGCCCCTATAGATTTGCCGTATTTTAGGAAGATAGAATTTGCTAATGACTTTCCTCCAAGGTGTCTTTCTTTCTACAAAGTAAGCTTGAATACTAAAATCTTCTGGTTGCCGCAACCATGACTGCCTTGTTAAAACTTGCATATCCCAAGTGGGTACATTAGCATAACCCTTCTCTCCAACAATGCGTAAATATAGTATATCGCCTTTTTGAAATGATAGACCAAGTTTACCGAGCTTTTCAAAGTTTATATATAATTCGGGTAGTCTTGCATTAGAACTTTTAGTAGCAAAGCGCCATTCATTTGATGCATGTATCATGTTGTTTACAAGCAGAAAATAGAATATTAAACTATAATGAATTGCCCTCATGGGTTTCTTACAAAACATGCCATTATGTGATTAGTATCGTCATAGTATTGTTTCAGTTCAGGGTAAAACTCACAGTACTTTTTATCCTTAAACGGACAGACAATATTATAGACACATCCATGTTCAATAATTGAATGATTACATCTCAAATCTTCAGCTAATACTTTACTTGCGTTCTCACGAAAATAATTCACAGCGTTCATAAGCTCTCTGGTGTAAGGATGACATTCGTCAATCTTAACAGAGTTGATTTTTCCCTTACCTGTGAATTCTTCGACAATACTTCCCCTCTTTTTATCCAAGTCTCCATACATTATAATCATTCGTTCACAGTATTTACTTATCATACCAATATCGTGAGAGATTATCATTAATGTGAGAGGGTTATCTATTTCTCTTCTTCTTTCATGTTCTCCTAAAAGAAATTCTAATACCTTCCCTCTTTTTGATGCATCCAACCCTGTCAATGGTTCATCTGCAATAATGATATCAGGATTTAAACAAATCGTCTTCGTTATACTTACTCTTTTCATCTGACCGCCACTTAATTGACCATTTTTCTTATCCAAAATGGTCCCTTTTCCTTTTATGGAACCATTCTCGATATGATCGTAGCTCATCAGACCAATACGGTTGCTGAACTCTCTAATCTTCTGCTCAATGAATTCCTCTTGTCGTATTCCGTACCCAATAAGAATGGCTTCCTTTAGTGTGTCGTAAATCGTCATGTTCAAATTTAGAGAGGCCCGGTGATTCTGAAATATTAGTTGCGTTTTTTGTCGTAAACATTGCAGGTTCTTATAAGTTGTGTCCAATAGATTTACATCTGCTAGGTCTTTTTCACTCGATAATAGCTCACCCTTGAGATACCCAACACTGAATGTTTCGAGTTCGGATTGATTGATTAAGGCAATCAACAACTTTCCAATGGTAGACTTACCGCTCCCACTTTCCCCAACCAACCCAATCAAGTCTCCATGATGAATATCTAAGCTAAAATTATTAATTTGAAATCCAGACTTTTCATATCGAAGTGAAACATCTTTGAGTTGGAGTGCAATATTGTTACTCATCTGGTAAAAACCTCCAACATTTTATCCAATGAACTAAATCCCTTTCTAAACGTTCTATTTCTCCAGTTGCAATATCAATTGCAGGAGGTGAAATATTTTTACATTTCGAATCCATTAAAGGACAATTCTGTAGTGCAAAATTGCATCCCTTCCACTTTTGGATATCCCGAAGGTTGGGTAAATCTTTTTCTATGTATTCTTCATAATGTGAATTTTGAATTCCAATGAGCTTTTTTGTATAGGGGTGATGATCTTTCGCTATCACAAAATCCGAAGCTGGACAGTTTTCTACTATTTCTCCATTATACATTACGTTTATTCTGTTGGAAATATGCCTAACCATGTTTAAGTCGTGAGAAATGAAAATCATTGATTTTTTACGTTTCTTCAAGAACTTCACCACTTCTCTTTTTAGAGTGACATCGAGACCTGTTGTCGGTTCATCGGCAATTAGCAGGTTGGGTTCTGTAAGTCGAGCTAGGATAATCATTGCTCTCTGCGCTTGCCCACCGCTTAACTCACGTGGGATTGCGTTTCTGAAACTCTCATTGTCCAATCGCATTTCCCCAAGTAGAGGATTAGTTCTATCACTTTTTTTTGCTTTTTCGGGATAAAGAATGTTTAAGTTGTAAATTTGTCTCTTCATTGACCAGTAGGGATTTAAAAACGTCACCGGATCTTGGAGAATGATAGAAATCTCTTTACCTAATACCGAATTACCCTCTTTTTTGTATTTCGTTAGGTTTTTCCGAATTTGCTCGTTGTTGAAAATACCATGTGGAATTTCTGCCCATCCGGTAAGATAGGCATTTTCATATTCACTAAACTTGCTGGGAATGGAATAGGTATTTCTTAATCTATCATATTGGCATTTATTTATATCCACCTCCACATAATTAGAGTTTTGGGAATAGAGGAAAAGCCTATCACTATCTGACCTGACATAGTTATCAGGACACTGTGTAAATCCATCAATGGTTCTTAAGTGCCAAGAGGTTTCATACTTCTGATTCTTAAACAACCGGGGAATAATTTTACCCAAAACCCCACTATTATTCACAGAAGCACTGCGTAATAACGGCATTTCTGAATCGTTATAGTAAATGATCTCACCAGACAATATACCTGGCAAGAAAATATTAAGACCTAGAATAGATTTAACTGTCAAACTTTTTCCGCTACCAGATTCACCCACAATCCCCAATACTTCTCTCTTTTTTACATTAAGATTAACATTCTTAAGAAGCTGAACTGTATCCATCTCCGGGTTAACTAGCCTCTTCAGGAACGGTTGTTTTTTCTTGCTAAGTTCTGAAACAGCAACTGATAAATCTTTTATTTTAAGTATATATTCAGACATGTCTATACTTCACTTAATTCCAAAACACGCTCACCCAACCAGCGAAAGGTTAAACAGATTAGAATTACCAAGATAAATGGGACAAGACTGGCAAGACGTTCTTGGTTAGTCAGAAGCAGATACGCGGGTAAAACACCCATGTACTGCTTTATGAGTATACCCAGAGATAATTTGTCAGAACCATAGTTGAAATAAGTAAGAAAGATCTCCATCATGATAGCCTGTAAAAGGAGGTTCAAACTTTGTACAATAATAACTCCATAACATTCGTGCCAAAGTATGTGTTTGAAGATTAATCGGCGGAATGATATCCCCATTGCTTTAGCTGCGTGGATAAATTCTTCTTTTTTTAACCTCAGAATTCGATCCTGCAATGTAATAGCAATCTTCGGAGTGTAGAATACGCCCAACACTGCCATGTCGATGTATAACCTTAGACCTGGTTCTTCAACCCATCGCTGAACAGAAAGAACAGTCACAATCATCACCAAAATAACAGGTATGGTTTGAAAAGTGTTATTCAAAACAAATGCTAACCATTGTGAGAATCGTAATACCAGGATGCGTTTGTTTCCCAATTTGTATCTCAATTGACGTAATGTTGGCACACCTTGAGTAGGCCGGAACCCTAAAGCAATACCGATTGGGACACCTAAAGACAAGAATGCAATTAGAGCCATCAGTGAAAGCAGAAGATTATAAGATGTTGCCATCGATAGCTTTACCAATACGTCAATACCATATTCGTCAGTTCCCAATGGATGGGGAAAACTTGGGTTGGCATTCTCAATAGGCATTCCGTCAGTTCCACAGACAGGATCAAGACCGTAGGGCGAAAAAAAGTGCCATAGCCAAATCATAAATAGGGCTAAAAAGCAAAACAAAAGAATATAATTATATAGTGTTTTCTTAGACATCATCGTTTGATTTTAATTAAGTAGAACGTTAGTATTTCCTTTGCTGCTCCTCCAAGAGACACTATGGCCACGATGCTCATTGTGATAACCAATAGTATATTAGTCTCAACAACTAAGCTCCCCATATTTGGTGCGAATATGTTCTGATAGATCAAACTACCTAAACCTTTCCTTTGAAAAATGATTTCAATGATAAGAGCATTTGTAAGTAGAGTCATCCACATTGAAGCTAATTGCGTAACAGACAGAATACCTACGCTTCGTTTTATATGTTTCCAAATCGAATCTCCCCATGCTCTTGCAGCAACAATAAAGTCCTTATCCAATAACTTCTTTATCTCAATAGATTGTTCAGAAGAAAAATCATAAAACACATTGCTGGCTATCGCTAACATTACAAGCAACAGAAAATAGGGTGTGTCTAGTTTGAAAATTAGATATACACCTAAACCGGAAATGATAATGTGAATCCCAGAAAAGAATTCAAGCGTTTTGACTATAAGAGAAATGGATTGTTGGGCAATCGACTTGGTGAATACCAATAGAAAATTCAAACCAATTGATAAAACATACCCGGACACCAAACCTGCAATTGCCAACCCTATAGTTTGAAAAAATGCCGGACCAATAACCTCGATATTATCTTGTACTTGTATTTGATTTGCCAAAAAGACTATAGGTTTCTGGTAATTGTTTGTAACCAAATCCCCTTTTACTAATGATATTAACCAAGATGGGAAAGACTGCCTAGAAACTATATCTTCTAGAGGTGATAATTGACTCAGAATTACATAAAGAACATAGAAAGAAATAATCATTGTCAGCACATATCGCATTATGATCCATACGCAAACTAGAATTTTGTGTTTGGTTGTCATTTACCATTACCTTGGTTCAACCCACCACTCACCAATAGTTGTAAAAAATGTCAACGGAGTAATAGAAAGATCTTTTATGATGTTTCGATAATGAACATGAGGTTTTACGTGCCATAAAAAGAGATAAGGAACATTTTCATAACAATGTTGATGAATACGTTCACCTGC
>CAZVFT010000048.1:4379-19289 GCA_964626495.1 uncultured bacterium | reverse complement strand
GCCTGCCCGACTTTGCCATTCAGGCGGGCCTGCCCGACTTTGCCATTCAGGCGGGCAGGCCCGGCAACTGACGGAGTGGGCGCTGGCAGATTCGAACTGCCGACCCCCTGCTTGTAAGGCAGGTACTCTGAACCAACTGAGCTAAGCGCCCCAAATATATTTATCAAAAACCAACCTGTAACCTTCATCTGCTGGCGCGCGGAGAAGGTGAAAGAAAGTCGCCTTCTATCTTTATCCTCTCTTTTTTCGAGAATCTGATGTTTCAGGAAATGCGTAATTAACCACATCAGAAACTTCCTGAACAAAATGTACTTTCATATCATTCAGAATCTTTAACGGGATCTTTTCCAGATCTTTCTCGTTCAGATTCGGAAGGATAACCTCTCTCAACCCCGACCTGTGAGCCGCAGTTACCTTTTCTCTTACTCCTCCAATAGGCAAAACCGCTCCACGCAGAGTGATCTCTCCTGTCATTGCTACAGACTCCTTCACGGACTTTTCAGTAAGGAGTGATAACAAAGCGGTAAATATTGCGATACCTGCCGACGGTCCATCTTTTGGAATGGCACCTGCGGGAACGTGAATATGAATATCTAACTTTTCTGCAAATCCTGATTTAAGACCAAATATTTCCGCGTTGGCTCTCACATAGGACAGTGCTGCCCTGGCTGACTCCTTCATCACATCTCCCAAATGCCCCGTTAAAGTAAGACCGCCCTTCCCCGGCATTTTGGTCGCCTCAATAAACAGGATATCTCCCCCCACTGATGTCCACGCAAGACCTACTGCCACTCCCGGCTTGTTCAGGCGGTTGGCTGTCTCCGAGAAAAAGCGGGGCGCACCAAGGAGTTTAATTACTAACGCCTTCGTTACCTTAACAAAACCTTTTTTCCCCTCCATCTTTTTACGAACAATCTTCCTTACAACATTTCCTATCTCACGTTCCAGATTCCTGACGCCCGCTTCGCGGGTATAGGAATCAATCAACTCTTTAATTGCCGGGATGGTAAAGGAAATGTCATCTTCGGTAAGTCCGTTTTCTTCAAGCTGTTTTGGTAAAAGGTATCTTTTAGCAATCTGAATTTTTTCCTCCTCAACATAACCGGTAAAGTCAAGGACTTCCATCCGATCACGAAGTGCAGGGAGAATGGGATCCTTCAAGTTTGCTGTGGCAATGAACATTACATCGCTCAAATCGAATGATACCTCAAGATAGTGATCGCTAAATGAAAAATTTTGCTCGGGATCCAGCACTTCCAGAAGGGCTGAAGAAGGATCGCCCCGAAAATCAGCGCCAACTTTATCAATCTCATCCAACATAAAAATTGGATTGTTAGAACCAATTCTATTCAGATTCTGAATAATCCTTCCCGGGAGAGCACCAATATACGTTCTGCGATGACCGCGTATTTCAGCTTCATCCCTCACACCTCCCAGAGAAATCCGGATAAACTTCCTGTTCATAGCACGAGCAATGGATTGACCCAGAGACGTTTTCCCCGTTCCCGGAGGCCCAACGAAACAGAGGATTGGACCTTTTGTCCGACCATCTCCTTTCTTCTTTTCTTTCAATTTTCGTACCGCTAAATACTCTAAAATTCTCTCCTTCACGTCATCGAGACCATAGTGATCCTCGTCAAGGATTTCCTTTGCCAGTTTAATATCCATTCTATCGTCAGTAGATTTATTCCAGGGTAGATCAATAAGCCAATCAAGGTAAGTTCTCGATACACTATACTCAGGAGACTGTGGAGGAATTTTCGTCAGACGATCAATCTCCTTCAAAGCCACCTTTCTTGCCTCGTCACTCATACCCGCTTCTTTAACCTTCTTCTCAAGTTCCTGAAGCTCCGCTGTCCCTTCATCCTCACCAAGTTCCTTCTTGATGGCTTTCATCTGCTCCCTTAGGTAGTATTCCCGTTGAGTCTTAGAAATTTCATCATGTACCTCAGTTTGAATTTTCTCTCCCAACTGGATTCTCTGAATTTCCCTGTTAATAAGAACGGTGGCTTTCTCCAGTCGCTGTTTGACATCCAATTCTTCAAGTACTTCCTGCTTTTCATTGGTGGGAATAGTGACCAGGGAAATCACCCTGTCTGCCAGTTTTCCAGCTGTTTGGATATTCGATAAAATTCCGGAGTGTTCATCAGTCAAATATGGAGCTACTTTTATGAGTTCCTGAAATACCTGACGGATATTTGATGCCAGTGCCTCTGTCTCTAAAGTTCCAACATCTTTATCTTTCACCCTCTGAACAGCAACCCGGTAATAAGGTTCTTCCTGAATAAATGATAAAACCTTGACTCGTTCTAATCCCTGAATAATGGCAGATTTACTACCATCTGGCATTTCAAATACTTTAAGAACAATACCCAGCGTACCCCAAGCAAACATATCGGAAGGGTCTGGATTCTCAATTGAGCCATCTTGCTGGGCTACTACAACAATAAGTTTCTTACCTGCTGGCAGATCATCAATAAGCCGAAGAGACCTTTCCCGACCAATATATGTAGGTATCACCTGCTGGGGAAAAAGTACTGTGTTTCTCAAAGGCATCAGCGGAAATGAATCTGAAGTGGACTCGCCCTTCTTTTCATTCAGATCGGTTTGATCTTCTACCTCTTCGACAATGTCCTTTAATTCATTGGACATATATTGTCCTCCATATTGAAAAATTATTTATCTTTTATTTTATAAATCTAACAGTAAAATTTACCGTTAAAGCACTTTAATTCAAAGACTTTGAAACCGCTTGTTTATCGGCGTGATAGGAACTTCTAACTAAAGGAGCAGATTCCACCCATTTGAACCCTAATTTCAATCCCTCGTCACGATACATCTGGAATTCATCAGGATGAACAAAACGATCCAACGGAAGGTGAGCCTTTGTGGGTTGAAGGTACTGACCGACAGAAAGAATATGGCATCCCGTTTCACCAACATCTCTCATAACCTCAAGCACCTCACTTGTAGATTCACCCAGTCCAACCATTAAAGCTGATTTTGTTATCAATCCAAATTTCACCGATTTTTTAAGAAGTGCTAATGATTGTTCATAATCAGCCTGAGGTCTAACTGTTTGATACAATCGTGGTACCGTCTCTACGTTATGACCCATTATTTGGGGGTGAGATTCAAAAACAGTCTGGAGTGCTTCATTGTCCCCATTAAAGTCAGGGATCAACACCTCGACGGAACATCCCTGGTTCATCCTTCGAATCTGACGGATGGTCTCTGCCCAGATGAACGCTCCTCCATCAGGTAAATCATCACGAGTTACCGATGTGATGACGCAATATTTCAGCCCAATCTTTCTTACTGCTTCCGCTATCCGTAATGGCTCATCTGAATCAAACATAGTTGGGCTTCCAGTCTTCACACTACAGAATCTGCAGGAACGAGTACAGACATCCCCAAGAATCATCAACGTAGCAGATCGGCGTTCCCAGCATTCATAAATATTGGGACAGAGAGCTTTCTGGCAGACCGTGTTAAGGTTGCTTTTTTGAACAATCCTTTTCAAATCTGAGTAATTTCCACCAATTCGCATCTGGACTTTCAACCATTCAGGTTTTCTGTCCTGGATCTTCTGGTTTGCCAAATCATCAATGGACGTTTTCATCTTATCAGTACTATTCATCAAATTTAACTTTTTAATTTACCAGCCGCGAAGTTCGGGCTCGTCGTAGGGCTATGCCAAAGCCTAAGATTCACGAAGGAAAAATAAAAATATTACACAAATTATTTTATGACAAATTATTTCTTTCAAATTTGTTATATTTCCCATAATTACAATACTTTGCGTTTCTTTGCGCTTTTGGCGGTTAATAATCCAGGTTAAACTGTTCCTTAAATTCTTTAATCAGAATGGCTTTCACTTCACTAATTGGAATTTTTTCCCCGAGGATAAGTTCCATAGAAGTCACATTATATTCACTGATTCCACAGGGAATGATCACATCAAAATAATGTAAATCGGTATTCACATTCAGGGCAAAACCGTGCATAGTCACCCATCGGGAAATTCTGACACCCAGAGCAGCAATTTTTTCATCTTTCACCCAGACACCTGTCAGTCCATTTTTTCGACCAGTAACAATATTAAATTCTCCCAGAGTTTTAATAATCACTTCCTCAAGTGACTGCATATACCAGCTCACACTTAGTTTATAATTATGGAGGTCCAAAATAGGATATCCAACCACCTGACCTGGACCGTGAAAAGTCACATCACCGCCACGCTCCACTTGAAAGATTTCCACATTGTCGGGAAGTTTAGGCAAAATGTGCTCACGATTAGCATTTTTACCAAGTGTATAAACCGGTTCATGTTCCACTAGAAGAAGCATATCTCTGTTTTCGCCATCCAATCGTTTTTGATGAAGGTCTTTCTGAATATTCCAGGCCTTTTTGTACGGAATAAAGCCAAGATCATGGACTTGTAAGTTTATAGTTTTAACCACAGATTAAATAAATCGAACAAAATGTTTGAAATAAAATAGAAATATCATTGAATTCCCTTATACCCTATGCCATATATCCTATTCCTTAACCTGTCCTGAGCGTAGTCGAAGGATTCTCTATCCCACTAAAAATTCGCGGTTCATTATTTCCAGCTACAAATGAATCGCTTTCCCGAATGCGTCTTCCGCAGCTTCGAATATAGCTTCTGATAGGGTTGGGTGTGCATGAATGATACGGAGAAATTCATCAACTGTTGTTTCTGATGATCTCGCCGTCACTACTTCCATAATAAGTTCTGTAGCTTCCGGCCCGATGATATGACAACCCAGAATCGTTCGTCGTCGGGCGTCAAAAATAATCTTCACGAATCCCTCCGAATCACCCATGGATACTGCTTTACCATCCGCCCTGAATGGAAATCGCCCAACCTTAATATCAAACCCCTTCTCCAACGACTGCTTTTCCGTTAATCCAACAGAAGCAACCTGGGGACGGCAATAGGTACAGCTGGGAACGTTATTGTAATCAATAGGTTGGGGTTTCTTTCCGCTGATATGTTCCGCTGCCACTTTCCCTTCCGCCGATGCAACATGAGCCAGCCACGGAGGTCCAATCACATCACCAATGGAATAAATACCTTTCACAGATGTTTCAGAAAATTGGTTCGTCTTGATCCAGCTACCCTGCATCTCTATTCCTACATCTTCCAACCCAATATTCTCAACGTTTCCCTGAAATCCAACAGCCATTAGAACTGTATCACCACTCAGTACTTCTGTTTTATCTCCAGATATCAAATGGATATCTACTCTATCTTCTGCCGATTCAATCATGTTTACCGTAGTGGAGGTGTGAACTCTAATTCCTCGCTTTTTAAATGAATTTTCCAGTAAGGTTGAAATTTCTTCATCTTCAACAGGAAGGATAGCCGGCAACATCTCAACAAGATAAATTTCAGTACCAAATTCACGATAAAGAGATGCAAACTCCACACCAATGGCTCCGGCTCCTACAATGATCATTGACGTCGGTATTTCCTCCAATACCATAGCCTCTCGGAATGAAATAATTCTATCACCATCAGGGGTAAAATTGGGAATATTTTTATTCCTGGCACCTGTAGCAATAATCACATTTTTCGTAGAATACATTGTAACATCACCATCATTTCCCGTTACTTCTATCTCAACAGAGGATTTTAAAACACCCCTCCCGTGGATATGAGTGACGTTATTCTTTTTCAGTAGATATTCGATTCCTTTTGAAAACCTTCTTGCAATACTTCTGCTACGTTTTATCACCGCTTTGAAATCGACAGAATGATCGGGAATTTGAATGCCAAATTGACCAGCATTTTTCACAAAATGAAGTATTTCAGCACTTCGCAGAAGGGCTTTAGTGGGAATACAACCCCAATTCAAGCAGATACCTCCCAACGCATTCTTTTCAACTACAGCTACTTTCTTCCCTAACTGAGCCATCCTGATCGCCGCTACATAACCACCGGGACCACCGCCGATGATAATAACATCAAATGTATTTTTATTACTCATTTTATTCATCCTGGTTTTTTTGCCCCTATTAAACTTCGCAAAAGTACAAGTTCATCATAATATTCAGACTCGTCCTTTACAGGTGTCTCAAGAATCATCGGAATATTTTCAAATCTCCTATCATTAACAAGACACCAGAAAGTTTCCATGGATAATAGCCCCTTACCGATTTTCTCATGTCTGTCCACTCGATCTCCGAGATTCCGTTTGGAATCGTTAATGTGAATCGCTTTTAGATATCCAAGACCTACGATTTTATCAAATTGATGAAAAGTATCGTTCCACTTTTTCTCATCCCGAATATCATACCCCGCTGCAAATCCGTGTTGAGTATCAAAACAGACTCCCATACGTTCCGGACAATCCACACCATTGATGATGTCAATGAGATGTTCGAATCTGTACCCCACATTCGTTCCCTGACCTGCTGTATTTTCTAATAGTAGATTTACACAGGAATTGGGACGTTTTTCAAGACAAAAATCAATACTACCCGCGATTCTTTTCAAACATTCTTCTTCCCCTGTCTTCATATGAGAACCGGGATGAAAAATCAGATAGGGAATCCCACAGGCGTCACACCGATTAATCTCATCAACAAATGCCTTTCGAGATAAATTCAATTTTTTTGGATCAGGTGAACCCAAGTTGATAAGATAAGAGTCGTGAGACACGGAAATCTCAGGACGCTCCTTCTCCATATTTTCCCGAAATGCAATCGCATTTTCTTTAGTGGGCTGTTTAGGAAACCACTGGTTTTGATTGGCAGTAAAGATTTGAATGGCATCTGCCTTAATGGCTGTCCCACGAGCAGGTGCGTTTTGCACACCGCCTGCTGCACTTACGTGTGCACCTAAAAGTCCCATCAGCTCTTTCTCATCGCAATAATTGATAAAAATTCCTCACGCGTTTTCCGATCTTCCCTGAACACTCCCCTCACAGCGGAAGTTGTCATAAATGATGCTTTTTTCTCCACTCCCCGCATCTGCATGCATAAATGAGAAGCTTCTACAATCACGGCTACTCCCTTTGGGTCTAAAATCGTCTCTATAGCGGAGGTAATCTGTCTGGTCATTCGTTCCTGAACCTGCAGTCGTCTGGCAAAAAGCTCTATGATCCGGGGAATTTTGGAAAGACCGATAATTCGCCCATTTGGTATGTATCCAACATGTACAACACCGTAAAATGGAAGCAGATGGTGCTCACACATCGAAAAAAAATCAATATCTTTCACGGTGATGATATCATCACAAGATTCGTGGAAAATGGCATCTCCCACTGCTTCCTCTGGTGTCATTCTATAACCTTGACTGAAATACTCCCACGCTCGTGCTACCCTCTCTGGAGTCCTGGCCAATCCTTCCCGTGATGGATCTTCACCAATTTCATTCAAAAGCTCAAATGTTAATTTTTCTATCTTTGTCCTATTTGCTGAGTTCATAAAGGCTCCCGTTAAAATAGTGTTGAAAAAATATCATCATTTTTTTGGTTCATCACACATTATTAGAAAGTTTAGACCACCCCTCAGTCGGGAGCCTGACAGGTTACACCCCTCCCCCACCAAGGCGGGATCTTGGGACTTGCTAAGGAGGGGAAACAGACGTGTCCGATTCTCGACAGAGAGATAAGGTTCAATAGCCTTAATTTCCCAAAAAACTGTCATATGTGTTAGACTTTTTACTGACCTGTCCGGCTCCCGACGGATTGGTTAAGAACTTTATTGTTTTGATCGTATAATGATTCTTTACTGAAATATTATTATCCCTTCGTTGGTTGGGAAGGACAAAGGTCACTTAAAATACATTCCATACATTTAGGTCTCTTTGCAATACAAATGTTCCGTCCGTGTTCGATAATAAGGTGAGTAAGGTCAATCCAATCTTCTTTTGGGGTAATTTCCATAATATCCTGTTCAATTTTTTCCGGATTCTTCGAATTCACAAATCCCATCAATCCCATAATTCGTATCATATGTGTATCAATAACAACAGCTGGGATATTGAAAGCTGTTCCAAGAATGCAATTAGCTGTTTTCCGACCAACGCCAGGAAGACTTAACAGATCCTTCATAGTATTGGGAACATCACCTTCATAATCTTCAAGAATCATCAAGCTGCTTCCTTTTATAGATTGAGCTTTTTGATTGTGATACCCGCAGGAATGGATGTCTCTGGATAATTCTTCCACATCTGCATAGGCAAACGATTCTACAGAAGGATATTTTCTGAATAAACGTTGAGTTACTTTATTGACCCTTTCATCGGTACATTGAGCAGATAGAATAGTAGCTACAAGAAGTTCGTGAGGATTTCTACGAATTAGAGTACACTGTGCCTGCGGATATTCCATGCGCAACCGCCGAACAATTTCCCTCATTCGCTTCTGTTTCTCTTCTTTGAACTCGACCATTTTTCACAGAAACACTACTTCAGACTCAAATAGATCGGCACTACTTTTCCATTGCTACTTTTTAATACTTTTTTCACTAAGCCCCTTTTCAATGAGTATGGTAAGATTCTTTATAAATGTGAATCTTGGCAGTACCAAAGTACATCCTGATTCTCTTGCCCTGTCATGGATGCTTTTCTGAACTCGGGTAAGTATTCCCACAATCGGAATAGCTGGAAAAGAATGTCGTATATTCTTCACAAGTAACAAGGATTGTTGATGATCATCATCAAGATCGACAATTACAATTATTGTCTCAACATTAATTTCTTCTGAAATCTCCTTATGCTCAGGGAAAACAATCTCTTTCTCAAATTGAGCTGCTGTCTCAGCAATTTTCGTTCCAAGCTTAAAATCTTTCGCATAAACAACGATTTCTGCCATTACCTCACTCCAACTTGAACTTTTCTTTTATGGTGACTTTTTTCCCATCCCTGCCCAGGATAACAGCTTCACAATCTACATCGTGCTCAAAAAAGAGAATCCAATTTTCATCGACCATCCGTGGCAACAACTTTTTTTTCTCCTCCATTGTGGTTACGGGGAAAATATCGTAACCCATCACCCATGGAACAGGAATGTGAGCAGAAGTCGGGATGATATCTCCACAATAAAATATAGTAGTGATTCCATCAGAGATTATCGGGTGTTGTTGACCTGTTGTATGACCGTTCGATGTGATTACCGTTATCCCGGGTAAAATTTCACCAGGTCCATCAACAAATTCAATCATCCCATTTTCCATTAAAACTTCCCAATTGTTAGCAAGATAACTGGCTCTGTCCTTTTCGGTGGGATGGGTTGCCAGCTCCCAGTTCGTCTTCTGAATCCAATAGGTGGCATTAGGAAAGGCAGGAACAATTTTGTCAGAATTATCAAACCGGGTGTTGCCACCGCAGTGATCAAAATGAAGATGAGTGTTGATAATGTCGGTTATATCCTCTGGTGTGTACCCAAGGTGATTAAGCGCATTTTGAATATTCACACTATTTGTATCAATTTTGTAAATAGAGCGGTTTTTATCATCCCATTTATCCCCATTCCCGGTATCAATCAGGATCCTTTTATCTTTACTTACGAGAAACAGAGACCGTGTACACATAGGAATCCTATTTTTTTCATCTGGAGAGATTTTCTTCTCCCAGAGAGTTTTAGGTACAATACCAAACATAGCGCCACCATCCAGGGCAAAGCGACTGGTTTCGATGGAGTACAGGTCATAGTTCCCAATCTTCATTGTTCATCCATAATTTTTATTTCTTCAAAAAAGTACATATTTTACCTTTGATTCGGAATTATATAGTGGGTGCAAATTTATATCGTTAATGAGGGTAAATCAAGCTTACAGAGTATTCATCCTTACACCACGGAAGGTTTATTCTTCTATCTCATTTATTACCGGAGATGGCTCTGCATTTTTTGGTAGAGATTTTTTTCTGCCTTCACCTGTCGTTCCTAACAGAAATGTGACGCGAAAAGAAAGTCCTACTAGCCGGGAGTGTTCGGTAGGAAGACCAAAATCAGATATGTGAGGAAAATCAATATATCGATTTCCCCACCACTGAGAGGTATCGGCTGAATCAAAATTAGGATTGAAGAGTTGTGTGATAGGCATGCTGGCTAAATCGTGATAATACCCAATTTCATATCCAAATTTATTGTTAATATATGCTCCCAGTAAAATGCCAACACGCGTACTTTGACTGCCATTAATCCCTTTCGGAATAAACATTCCTCGTAACCCCCAGTATGTAGTAATGTTTTTCGGTTTTTCCCTCGTTTTGAATTTAAAATAGGTTACATCAAAATTTGAATTGGGTGTCAAGGACCACCCCAGATTTAAAATATCCCGCCTGTTTTCTTTCTCATAAAGTAATCTGGAGTAGTCTATTCCACTTCCATAGACTGGAACTCCTAATCGAAATCCAACATCACTAAGATTTGTAATTCCATACCGATAGAAAAACACCGGGAAGACATTCTCATAGGAAAGTGTATATCCGTAATAAGTTTCACCTTTTTCGAGGGTTTTATGACATATGGTGGGGTGAGATGCACATCCGGAAAAAATGAAAGTGACAGTCAATAATAAGACGAAGTGCAGAAAAACATTCATTAGTGATGATCTTGGAAATCGTAATATCATAGCAATGTCAAAATAATTCCCATATTTCTGAAATTGAATTTAATTGAATAACACTACCAGCTGCCATAACTCTTTGAAAAAAAATCCGATTTTTCAAACTAAACCCCCATTGGAATAGTAAAATAAGTGGTTGGATTTGTCAACTTTCACCTTTAAAGTTCTACTTTAGATAAACCATTTTTCTCGAATCTACAAAGAAGTTAAGATCGTCCAACAAAACCCTCAGTGTGAAAAAATAAATGCCGCTACCAATATGATCTCCTTCCCAGAGAAAACGATAGTGTCCAGGTGTCATTTCCTCCTCCTGGATCAGGGTGGAAACTTCCCTACCTGCAGCATCCACGACAATCAATGTGACAGTACCACCTTGCAGAAGATCGAAGTGTATGGTAGTGGACATGTTAAAGGGATTGGGATGATTTTGATAGAGGATAAAAACTTCTGGAACCAGTAAGGATTCCATCTGTCTTTTTAAAAGTGTGTTAGATTCACTAAAACTCCTTTCTTCGGATACTTGCCATTTCCCACCATCTGGTATCCGCGACCAGTGAGCTTCTCTACTGGAATTTAACCAAATAATCTGGTCATTCACCCAGCCATCATTGGGATCCAGTCGTTGAAGTTGAAGAAGATGATTTCCTATTGGTGGAAATACAATAGGAAGAGAGAGGGTGTAAAATTGTTCTCTCCATTCGAGTTGGTCAACCCAAATGGAACTTTCCTCATGAAAATCCATCACCAGACGCAAATCGGTTATGGAGACTGATTCAATATCGTGAAGATAAAGTTCCACTTCCAGATTTATCTGTCCTTCATCCTGAGACAAAATATCCTCTGTATCTTCTAAACTCAGTGAAAACTCATTGATAATAATCTGCTTCTGAGAAGAAGAAATTTCACATAGACCCGGGGTCGGTTCAGGGTGGTAAACAAGCTCATCGTTTAGTTGTCTTCCTATACTTCCCTCTAAATTAAGAGGAGGAAACCAGAGAGAATCTACGGGAATATCTGAATTTCGATTGTAAAGATAAATCAGGGTACCGTAATTCGTAGAATCCAAAAGAATGATTTCCGGAATTGGTGAGAGTATTACTTCTCCAGCTAACATTTCTGCATCCGGGAGAGAAAAACAGTCACTCTCTCCCACTTTCAAACAATAATCAGAAGTATGGATGGTTCCCTCTCCCATAACCATCAATTCCACCCAGCCAGAGTCTCCAACGGTTGGGGGTACAACTTCAGTTATCCTTAGTGTGAGAATATCGCCAAGCAGATAAATAATATCCTGAAGTTCAACATCCCAGGTAAATAGTGTTTTTCTTAAATCTTTTATGATATCACGCTGAATATCCATCTCAAAAAATTGACAGGACCCATCCCTTAACAGATTGATAACCGCATTATAGGTTTCTATACGTTTCTGCAAGAAATCTTCCGTCATCTTTTCCTTCATATGGTAGTACAGATCAACCTGACGTGAAAATGGGATATCTTTTAATGCAAGTTGATCTTGTTCGGTATCGAGACTCAGATTGGGGTAATATTCTTCTAATGATATTTGGTGAAGTTGACTCTTAAACAAATGTAATAATTGAGATGTATCATAGAAAACCGCAGTTTCCCTAACGACCTCCCGAAGACTCAATCCCACATTTTTTTCATTGACCTTTACCCACACGACGTCACATTTTGATGATGAAATGAGCGGATGTAATACAAGTCGCTCGAATAGATCGGTGTGTTTGTCAATAGAGGTAAAGATAATACTTTTATCCTCCTCCTGGAATTCCAGGATAACATCATCTTCTTCTGTTTCCCGAAATTCACCGATCATACCTGAGATTGAATCGGTAATGGATACAAATTGAGGAATCTGGAACCTGTCAGAAATATCCTCCGGATAAATTCCTTCAAGCGTCGTGACATTCACAACTTCAACAAAATCTTGGATCGGTTTGGGTGACCCAAAAGGAGGAGTATCCGTCTCTGATTGATATTCATTTCCATAGATATCGTTCCACGTCAAACGGTAAAAATAGAGTTCACTAAACTCAACGTTCCAGTCAATCCATTCAGAATATGTCGCTGGAATTGTAGCAACTTGATGAAAAGGAGCCGAAAGGTCCTCGCTTCGCTGGATGGTAATTGACTTAATACTTTTTTGATTAGAAAATTGCCATTGTATCCGAACCGAGCGGAACTGATCCACTGCTGAAAATTCTTCAAGAGAAGGAAATGATTCTAAAGTTGCTTTTTTATCAATATAAACCTGGGTAAGAACACACTTCTGAGAAGGAAGCATAATGTTTATCGGTACGGATGTATCTGCTCCAGACAGTAAAAACAGATAGGTATTTTTATGATGTTGCCACCAACCAGTGAAGATGGAAGTGTGTTCACCATTAATATTTATGACAAGAGTATCTTCGGATAACAGAGATGGAACTCTCAGACAAAAATCAAGAGCCAGCACGAATTCACTATCCGGGAGAAACAACTCAAACGAAGTTTCTCCCCAATATCCCGCTGTATTAGAGAAACCAACACTATCAGACACAATAACAGGAGTTCCATACTGATGAATGGAATAGAGAGCTTCCTTATCTTCAGCTCCAGCATATGCCGCTGAATCGAAGATAATAAATTTTGCTCCTGCTTTTTCCCCTCCAGCTATAACTGCCGTAAGAAGAAAAAGAAATATACCCACTCTTGCTTTCATCTCTGAACTTTCAATTTGAAATATTTCAACAAATTATACAAGAAATATTATTCTTTCCCTAATTCGTTTCATGAACTGAATAATCAGATTGACTCACCAATAGAAATTCCGATTTATTGGAGTACGATTGATTCCAACCGGTTGAGGTTACAACAATTTCCAGGTTGTATGGTTCGTAAAAGGAGACTATTGAAGAGAAGATATGGCAGTAATGTTAATAGAAAATAACAAGGGCATTGAAAATCACTGCCCTTTCGTTTTGTTGTTTTAGTTGAGCTTTATTTCAAGAGAACCATCTTCCTCACCTGTGAAAATTCACCAGCCTGTCCGCCATATTTCTGGCGGGCTTTCCCGCCGTCTACTGGGTGAGCCTGAATTCTGTAAAAATACATCCCCGAACCTAATGGTTTCCCGTAGTCATCCGTACTGTTCCAGATCACCTGATGGTAACCACTTACCACTTCACCACTTACCAGTTGTTTCACCTGACGGCCTAAAAGATCAAACACTATTAGTGATACACTACTTTCTCCTGGCAGGTCGTATTCAATGGTAGTAATTGGGTTAAATGGATTTGGATAATTTTGATGAAGAGCAAATTCCTTTGGTATGCCAGTAATGTTAAGTTCCCTGGTAAGCTGGCTCAGGGTCTCCCCCTCATAGTCCACTGCTCTGAAACTGACTGAAATACGTGCTGCCTTTCTACTGACTGTGATGGGTAAGGTCACTTTGTGGTTGTCTTTCGGAGCAGACATCAGGGTATAGATCCCGATTTCTTCATCGTTGTGGCTCAACTGGATTTCCACATCCTCCAGCGGATCGCTGATCATTATCTCACCCATTAAATATTGAATCTGAAGCTCATAAGTTAGTGAGCCATCGGGGATGGTGATAGATATTGAATCAGGAGTTGTCTCAATTTCGACTAATTGACCGGAATCCGCCCACTCACGGAATAATAACTTCCCGCTGGGAGAAGTCATGTTCCATACCCACATATACACGAAAGCTACCAGATCCTGCACATTGAAAGCTCCATCGAAATTAGGAATCAGGTGCGGCACTTCGCCTGTGAATGGACCCAGTTCGTAATCATAATCCTTAGCATACCAGGCAATGGTAAACGTGGAGAGGTCATCCAGATCGATCACATCATTGCGATCATAATCCGCCAGGGTTTCGGTATGATAGGTCAAGATCACATCATCAGTGGGTGAACCATCGGCAATACCGTTCTCATTGCCATCCAACTGGTATCCAAAACTGCTTGCAATTTCTGATGCCGGAAGGGTAAACGTCAACGTGTCCCGTGAGATAAGCTGTTGCGATAAGCTCAATCTAACCTGGGTTGCGGTTTCAAGCTGGGCGGAAAACTCTACTGCTCCTGATAGGGAGGAACTGAGCTCGATATTGTCAAAACCGCCAGGATCCATAGCAACTGAGAACTCAAGCTGCATCTCACTGGTGCGAAGGAATAATAAACTGCTGTCAGCTGGGGAGGTTGACACCAACCTTGGGTATTCAATAACGACATTGATGCCGGTTACCATCGCTGTATCTCTTAAACCAACAGCATCTTC
>CAZVFT010000048.1:1986-4279 GCA_964626495.1 uncultured bacterium | reverse complement strand
TGGAACGGAAAAACTAGATGTTGGGGTTATCACTGTGACGGATGGGTCTACCGTATCCAGAGTAACATTACCGGATGTGTCTTCGCCTGTATCTGCCCATAACATTGACACCATAAAAAACAGGCTGTAGAAAAGGACTGTTGTTTTGCTTAAATGATTCAACCAAAAATACCTTTCGTTATCCTTAACTTTTTTTATGTAGAAGCTTATAAGTTTGTCCTTTTCTTTGTTTTTCTTGCATAACATAATGAATTATGGTGTTGTTCCTGGGATTAACACCCGAATTTACTTGTCCGCCTGCCGGCGTGATTCGAGTGATTGCTTTCATCTTCTTGCTTTCTCTTTTACTGTTTGCCCGATATATGAGTGTGATTAACTCTGTTGTCTCCTTTTTTAAACTCTCACCTACTGTGTATTTAAACTCCTTGTTGAAATTTTTCGTAAAACGAAATATCTCAAGCAACAAGTCATAACTTGCCTTATATACCGGTAATTCATCATATCTTCCCATATCCTTCATTAACCTTTCAAAGGTTCCGAACCTTTGAAAGGTTGTTCAATTGGACCACCGAAATCTTCGATTCCTCCTTCGTCGGAATAAATAGTCAAAGGGTCAAATAGACAAATAGTCAACAAAACTAATCCCTCACGCAACGGACTGAGAACCCGTAGAGCTTATAGGTGGTGCCCCGGTACACGTCTGAACTACCGTAAAGCAGAAGCCGGAGCCACGCATAGTCACTATCGTACTCTGTAGAAGACCAGAAGACGCCGTCGGTACCCATACCGTAGTAACCACCATAGCTGAAGTCGCGGTAACCACCCGGAAGGGCTGTAAAGCCGCTTTCGTTGGTGGCTCCAGTGTTGGGTGGATTCCAATGTTCCGTGCCTTCCTCTTTTAATTTTCCACCTGCAACACTGCTTCCTCCAAGATAATCAACCAACTCCTGCCATTCATCATCTGTGGGAACATGCCAACCTTCCGGTGCGATGTTTCTGCTATCATCTACCGCATACCAGTTGTAAAGATTTCCGTATGTTTCTGCATTAGAAGGGTTATTGTCGTAAACGCAATACGCACCCGACGATGTGCTTGTCCAATCACTATTACTGGTCAGATGCGGAATCGGATCTCCATTTCGATAATGCGTCACCTTTAAATTCTCTGCCATCCAAATCTGGTCTCCAATTTCGACTACTTGATATTCATTACCGTCTATGTCTTCTAGTACAAGTATCATATCATCAGCTATAATTTTGAATTGGTACTGGTCGCCGTCCAAAGTGTAGGCTTCATCACCAGCATTCCAGATAATATGTTTGCCGGTCCCGGGGTTTATATTAGCACCAATATCACCGCTGGTATACAGAGGTGTAATATCCCAGGTTTGCCCGCTGTCACTGGACACCTGCATTGTAATCGTGAGCGTATCGCCATCAGCATCACTCACATCATAATAAATATCTACAACCTTGCTTCCATCGGTGCGCTGTGCGGCTGTTACATTTTCCACTTCGGGAGCGGTGTTCTGGGCAAATAACAATTGCCCGGTTATTAATATGATTGCAAAATATTTTGTTATTTGTTTCCAGCATTGGACCATTGCGAAGCTTCTGTCACATATTCCAGGTGTCATCGTATTAGGACCTGTAATGATCATATTAATCTTTCGCAAGGTTTGGTTCATTCCACTACCACTAGTCCGTTTTCGATATCGGCTATTGTAATATCGTTGTTACCAAAATCAAGAAATGCAGAACCGCCGGAAACAGTTAAATCGGTAGATCCTTGCGCATTTGCTGCCGAAAAGGTTAGCTTCACAAGTGATCCGGTTCCGCTTACGCCACTCTGGTCAGTATAATTAGTAGCCAGGGTAATGTCCAGAACTCCCATATTATCCTCAACAATCAGTATTGAATTATCTGACGGATCGCCAAGCATATTCCCTGCTTCATATCCGCTAAAAACAACGATGGCTGGATCGTAACTCATCTGGATCTCAGCAAACACCACGCCCTCCACTTCCTCAGCATACAGGTACACATCAAAAGAGCTGCCAACGCTCACTTCACTCAATAGGGGATACACCCTCAGTCCGGGACCCTGAACAGCATCCACTTCAAAATCCACCTCTGCAGGTGTATCATCTTCAGCCAGAGATTCATACCTCCCCTTCACTCTGAAGCTGTGCTGACCTTCGTCCAGATAGTCCAGGGTAACAGACGTAGCGGCTGACCATTCGCTCCAGGCATTGTCATCAAGCTTGTAGCTATACTCTATGACCAGTTCATT
>CAZVFT010000048.1:0-1886 GCA_964626495.1 uncultured bacterium | reverse complement strand
ACCACCGTAACCGACAGTGTCTCCGACCGGTAGCCGTTCTTTGAGACCTTACCCTGATACTTACCCTTTTTCAACTCATGATATTTAAGCGGTATAGACAGCATTTTACCCTGAAAGATCAAAGCAGCGTCCTCAGGCAAGCCCTCTATAGAAACCCAGCCTACCGTAGGATCATCGCTTATGCCCAAGGGTAATTTCGACAGAGACAGTTCCAGGTCTTTTGTCTCCCCGGGAGCAAGTTCTATCTCTGCCGTCTCAGGCGTATATCCCTTCAGCTCCATTTTTACTGTGTGCTTGCCACCAACAAGCTCAAGTTTCAACCCGGTGATGGAGGTCTTTCCCCTTGACTTGTTGTTAATGAAAACCTCCGCACCATCAGGCACAGAATAAAAAGCCACCGAGGCAGGTTTGGGGGTCAGAATTTTCTTCAGGATGTTTTCCACATTCCACTCCACGATCACTTTTGTCAAGACATCCTCATATCCATCAGCCTTAAGCTTGACAAAATACTCCCCAACTTCAAGATACTGAAGCGTAAGTGGTGTTTTGCCCTTGTATTCATCATTCAAAAAAACATCGCTTCCAGATGGTTCGGAGATAATGGATAGGTTACCCGTTAACAGGACCAATTCACCTTTTATGGTGTTGATAACATCAGCAGTCACAGTTACTGACCTTGCATAGCGCTCATAGCCTTTGTAACTGAGAACGAGCCGGTGTTTACCTTCGTCAATTTCATCCAGCTCAAGTGGGGTTAGACCTCTATTTTCATTATCAAGAATTACATTGGCACCAATCGGAGTGGACTTTATGATAAGTTTTCCTTTTCCCACTGCCTTTTCTGCTGGAGTAGGTGTTACAATAATGCCCTTCTCTTCGCGATCCCTGCGATACAGTTCTACAAGATAATCCCGGATGAGATCATTAATATCTCTTGCACTCTCTACTATTTCATCCTTCGTGATTGCCGTGGTAATTCTGGCTGTCTCTACATCCACCAGTTTCAGGCTTACACTGACAACCCCACTTCGGCTGTCATATAAAATGCTTGGTAAAAGTATCAGGTCGGCATTCAGCATTCTTCCTATTTCAGCGGCGCATTCCTGGTCGGTACAACCAGCCTGCTGGAACTTCTGTTCCTTCAGTATCTTGTCCACCTCCTGACGGCTGGTTACATCGTACTGCCCCAGGTTTACTAACTCCGATTCCAGTCGATTATAAAACATCTTGATTTCAATATTGGACAAACCTTCAGCGGAAACGTCGGTGATGGCGATAACAGACCTCTCCTGCTGCCCTGCAAGTAGAGTGAAAAGTGCAAATAGAATAGATACGCTACTCTTAAGCATAGTTGTTTACCAATCCCCGTTCGGACCCCCATAAGCCCCCATATCATTACGGGTACCGTCTGGATCGTTGTAAGTTGCAGATGGATTACCCGTATCTATGCAGGGTGAACCATTCTGAAGATGGTAATCACCACTGCCAATGAACATAGGATCCGAATCAATGTTACCCGTTCCATTCGCCCAGGCACCGTATGTAGAGCCATCCTGAACATCGGAATAATCAAAACTCATTGTGGCGCCGCTCTCACCATCCAGTTCGGTGGTATTGGCATATAAGATCACATTCATGAACGCTGGACCCGAATTACCGCCGGCATAGACTCCAGTGGCATTCCCACTGATTGTGCAGTTGCGGATTAAGGTGGAAGAGTTGCTGAGGTACAGACCTTTTTCAGTGTTATCCACCGCAAGGCAGTTGATGAGCTCAGAGCTGTAAGAACCTATATAGTAGCCGCCACTGGTATTGTTATTGGCTTTGCAATTAGTAAAGAAACCTGATTGAGTGACATAAAACCCATAATTTGTGTTTCCACTGGA
>CAZVFT010000047.1:0-19460 GCA_964626495.1 uncultured bacterium | reverse complement strand
ATAGAGCAAGGGAACCTGCCCCTCAACTGGCGCTATTTTAACCGGACAGTAGTGGCGTCATTTGTAAAAACAGTGCTACTCTTAGTAGTTGCTTGCGTTATTCACACGACATAATTATTTGTTAATGAGCATGACATCTGAGCATATCCTGTGGTTACAGATAAAAGAAGGACGAAAAATTAATAAATAACTTTTATTATATCAGTCTCCGTTTTCAAAACCATTTGAATGACACGTTGTACATGCTACACCACTGATACCACCTTCCAGATCTTCGCCATGACATTGCTGACAATAACTAATTCCCTCTTCCTCCGCTACTTCACCATGAAACTGATCATTTTCTTCATCCATCCAAATGCTTTCTGGGGGATGTCCGCTGTAAATGGGAATTGATGAATGACAGACATAACAGGAAACCCCGCTAACTCCTCCTTTGAGGTCTTGTCCGTGGCATTGCATACAATGAACAGTCCCTTTTTCTTCAACCCTATTTCCATGAAAGTCAACACTGGTTGTATCTTGCATCCATTTACTCCAGTCAGGATGACCGCTGGGACCTCCAGCATGGCAGCCATAGCAGGAAACTCCACTGGAACCTCCAAAATAATCGTTCAGTTCCTCGCCCCCATGACACGCTTTACAACCTTCGATTCCGGACTCAGCTATTTTCGACATATGAGAAAATTCAGAACTAGTATCTAACCACCCAGAAGGATGTATGGGAGGTTCACCAGTATTAGTACAACCAGACAATAAAAGTAATACTGAAATAAATACGGTTAAATTATTAGCCACTAAGGTCACTAAGAACCGCGAAGGACTATTCTGTAAATACATATCTTTTCCATTCTAATTTCCCTTTACTTCCAAAATTTATCAGCAATCCTATAGGAAGACCGGTTGCTTTCAGATAATTGATAATTTGTGCTTCTTCTACTTTTGTCAACTTGGGAATACACTTGAATTCTACCAAAATTTTTCCAAATCCAATATAATCGGCAATGTACTTTTTCTGGATGGTTTCCCCTTTATATAGAATGTCCAGTTCAACTTGAGTCTTAAAAGGAATATTTCTTTTTTTTGATTCAATACTTATGCATTCTTCGTAAACCGCTTCAAGGTATCCCGCCCCCAACTCTTTATGAACTTCAATAGCTGCTCCTATGATCGCATCAACTTCTTCTTTGTAGAGTAACTCTCCCACCTTAGTGTTTATTCGTGTTCTTAGTGGCTAAATCTTTATTCATGACACCTCAAACAGGTATTATCCACTACTGGCTCGTGACACACCTGACAGGTTTCTGGCTCATCCATTGCGGCGTCAGAATGCAATCCGCCATCGTCAAGAAAATCACCTACCCAATCCGGCATATTGTGATCCATCGGCATGACCACTTCGACTTCGTGACAGCTTCGGCAATCATAGGTCAAATCATGGCAGGTAGCACAATCGGTAATACCACTGCGAAAATCAAAACCGTGCGTCATCAGATAATCTGAGGGATGATTCTCCGGTTCAAATTCCTGAAGCTGATGACATTGATCGCAACTTGTTTCTGTGTGACAAAGACCGCAGTTTGATTCCGTTGCGATATTTACCTCAGCACCGTGAAGTGTTGCCCAATCGAGTGTGTGACTTTCAGGGTGCGAATGAATATGACATTCACGACAATCATTTTCTCTCCACGTTTTTGGCAATCCACTTCCGTCATCTTCATAAATATAGCCGTGACAGTCACTGCAATCCTTTTTTTTCGTTAAATGAAAAATGTGTGAGAATTCCATTCCACTGGCGGGGTACGATTCTGTAGCAGGCAGCGGGTCATCAGGATTGGTGTGGCAGAGGGAACAATCATCCTCAATGTCATGACACTCAGCACAGACTTCCATTTCTGGAAGGAAACGCTTCTCTATCGAGGTAGATTGTTCAACACTTGAGTGGCACATTGAGCATTCCAGTTCCACATCTTCAATATGAAACTGGTGTGGGAAAATGATATTATCCTGCTGAGAAAATAAAATTGTAATCGGAATTATAAATATAAGACTATAACGCCACATTTGCTGTTATTCCTATTCTCCCATCAGTTTTGTAATACGGATTACTGGCGTAACGAACAAAAACTTTTATCATTGTTATTCTTGTTGGACTCCAACTAGCCCAAGCATAAAGTCCCGTAGATGACTGCAGTTCGGTGGCATCACCATAATCCAGAGCATTGTAATTAACATTTATTCCTGAACGGAGGTCTTTACTCCATTTCTTATTAAAACCCAACGACCCACCAAAGAGAAAACGGTCGCCTTTCTTTCCTATTACGATGGCACCGGGATATCGTTTATACTGAAACAATCCGCGATAATAATATGTTGGTTCCTCTCCGAAACGATAAACAAATTGATCAGACCAGATTAAATCGGATCCCCATTGTGATGATAACCCGAAATTCAACGTTGGTGTCGTCTGAATAAATTCGTCAGGAAGCCATGGATAAAGTTCACCACTTCGGAATTTTCTCTGGCGATAACCGGCAGATATCAGGTATTTCCCCACTTTTTTACTCAAACGAAGCCGGGCTGAATAAAGCTGACTGTTATTTATGTCAAAAGTAAAAGTACTATTCACTCGAATATTTCCTAACAGCCGGTAATTGAAACTGGAACCGACAAATGGCTCCATCTCTTCCCCCAGTCCATCGGACCAGAAGGTCACCGCAACATTTTTCCCGAATTTGCCAATACCATAAGAAATCAGCAGGTAGTTCAATTTAAAAAAATCAGAAGAGTTTTCAAGATTGGGATAAAATTGACCATCTCTGAAAGTTGCGATAGATGTATCGCTGAAATCGACAGTGGATTCAATACCGTAAAGAACCTTTAGCGATCCGAATTTCTTCGTTTTCAGACCATATTCAATTCCGTCAATGCGAGCCTGCGTAATGGAACTCCAGTGAGTGATCCGACCCAGTTTGATGGAGTTCATCCAGAAATTGAGCTGCAGATTCAAACGATGCAGTCGAAACGGATTGATAAAATGATCATTCTCCGAACCGTACTCAAGCAGCGTCTCTATTTTAAAAAGTGACCCAAACTTCTGGCGGTAATTCAACAGGGAGCGCCAGTGGGTTTCCTCTTCTTCAGCCAACATGCTTAAACGAGGAGTGATAGCGGATGTGGATATTGAGATATCCGGTTTTGCGGCATTTACAAGCGTTAGTATTACGCCTGTAAAAACGAAAGGCAGAATTACTTTTTTTACCATTGTGGAATTAAAAGAGCGTAAGGATGACCCCGCCCAAACAAGGGGCGAGGTCACCTGTTACATTTAATCAATTATTCGCTCTATTCTAAATCGTAATTACCGGGGGCATTTACTCCAGGCGTTCCGTTAGTTGCATCCCAATTATGACTTAAGAGATTTGACCAAATCATACCATTAGCACCTTGAATCAAACTTTGAGCATCATAACCTAATACCGTTAAGTAAGCAGTAATCACACCAGAAGTCTGACTTGTCCAACAATAAGTAACAACAGTTTCATCTGGATCCATGTTATTAATACCGCCATTTTCGATGCTGAGTTCATCGATACGATGGGCACCCGCAATATGTCCGTAATGATCCCACGAAGCTTGATCCCAATAGTTATTGATGAAATAATCAGCTCGGTTTATAAGTATATCCGGCGCTGATGCATATCCATAACCAGTGGTAAGCAAAGAGTCCACCCTCTCCGCCAACAGAGTAGCACCATCTTCTACTTCTTCTGTAGCAATTGCCGGGTAACTATATTCAACATCTGCTGCAGGATCAGTTGCAGTTGTTAACCAATCATTTGGATAATCGAGAGCTACGTCGGAGCATGCGCCTGTCCATTTGTCATACGTAACAGTAGCACTATCAGCATCACTAAGACCCCAAGCGCTCATACCAAACTTCATACTCATTGCATCCGTATAACCACTGAGTCTCAGAGCTACGAGCATTCTTGTTGCACCAATTCCCTTGTAGCAGTGCACAACAATAGTTTTTCCACCACTGTTAGCGGCTACATCAAGTAGCGTGGTTGCATCAGCATTAACTGCACCGGGGATATGACCATTGTTGTAATAAGTTTCAGAGCGTGTATCAATCACATAGTAGTCATCAAGATTATCATGAACATCTTTAGCTGTAATAATCCAACCATCGAGTATGTTGACTAGATCAAGGTTGTTTTCTACTAAGTAATCGTTTAAGGTTGTAAGATCTTCCTCTTCTTCCGCACAGCCCATAAAGACCAGCAGGACAGCGCCCAGAAAAAGAGCAAGCAGTTTCTTAGTGTTCATTTTTATTCCCTTCCTTTTTTTATTTAAGGTGTTTTCACTCTATTTACATTATACGATCACAATCACAATCATTGGTGACATGGTGAACAACTCACCTTTGAACTTGTCACCGCTACAGAATCGTTAGCGATCGCTTCATCACTAGAAATTGAATCCGGTAGAAGAAATATCCCCGGAATCAAAGTGTAATTGAAATTTGAGTAATTTCCTTCTTCATCATAACGGACTTCGTGGACATGACAATTATCCGAACAACTGTTCCCCCCGGTAGTGTCTGTCTGTGCAGTCCATCTATTAATATTGTGAGGACTTGTATATTCCCACGTAGGACGGTCGTCATAATTGGTCAATTCAGCATGCCCCCAAGGTTCGTAACTGTCCTTAGAAATTGGGATGTGCCGAACCACAATCCACTTTCCTTTGTGAAGAGTTTGGTCGTAGTTGTAACCAATTTTAAAATCTGGAAACTCTAAATAATCTCCTCCGCCCGCCATAACATCGGGCTGACCTGTTTCCCCGTACCCTTCTTTCCATTCTCCCTCCACATGACAACTATTGCAGTTGTAATAGGGTTGAGAGTGGCAGACAAAACAGCTGAGACCTTCACCTTCAGATGGCCAGTGCTGGGTATGATAATCATTTGTTTCAGCAACGTCCGGATGACAGAAATCACACTGTACTTCAGGTTGATCTTTTAAAAAATGATACCTGGAAGTGTATTCAGATGCATCTGCATGAAAATCTTCTGTGTGACAATCCCAGCATTTTTTCCCCATAGAATAATGAACATCGGGTTTATTACCAATTAGGTCTCCTAGATAATCAACTCTAATTCTGCTTCCGTGACAGGCAAAACAGTTATTCGCCTGATCCGGAAGAACAAATTTGTGATTATTCACAAATCCGCCATCTACATTATTCGGGCGGCTTACGTGACACTGCCCGCAGGTGGTATGACAGTTCATACACTCACCATCAAATCCTTCGGTTAGCTCTGATGGGCATTCATCAAAATCACTGTATCCCGCCCGCTGAGCGATAGCAGTCCGTTCACCCCAAAGTTTCGAATGCATACTGTTCTTGTTGTTTTCAACTATGGACTCATGACAGGGATTGCAAAATTCTTCCGGCTGGTTTGATGGGTCTCTAAGGAAACTAAAAGAGGTATCATGAGCGGTTTCAAAAATGGCTGGTTCTTTACCACCATGACAGTTTACACATCCAATCAGGCCATGTACTTCATCAATGGATGTATAGGATTTTTGGGTTCCTAATAACTTGATATAAACTTTTTCCCACGGTTCCAACGGAACCACTTCTCCACCTCAGCCACCACTTCCGCCATTAGAAGTTCCAGTGCCAGCAATTTGTTTAAGAATGGTATTATTCGTATGGCACCCTTCACAAGTGGTCAAGTCGCCATTCTCACTTACCACTTGATCCTCTGGTGTACAACCCATAAAGGCAATCATATACAACAAAAACGTTGTACTGCTTTTAACTATAATCTTCTTCATTCTTCCTTAGAAGAAATATACATTGTATCCAGCTTTCCAGCCCTGCAAGCATCATTATACACAACACATTCCAGACAATCGTCTTGGTCGCATTGAGGAGAACCAGTTTTTTTTACTGTCCAGCAAACCGTATTACTGTGAAAATATGCCGGACAATTTTTTCTCTCAACTTCACTGCACGGTTTTAAATCCCAGCATGGCAACAATGCCAATAAAATTCTTATTCCCGCAAAGTTCATCTTGTTCTCAATGATCTGTGTCCGAAAACAGTCAATCCATTCAAGATCTTTCTGGGAAAACAACCGCCGACCGGTGGAAGTTCTATACGGAATAACAAGCCCTTCCCGTTCGTAGAGCCTTAAGGATTCAGGGGAGACACCCAATTTTTTCGCCGCTACGCCTATACTGATAATGGGTTCTTCAGGTCTTGTTGCTATATTCAACATCATAAAGTTCTTAGGATATATTATCTCTATTATATAGTGTAGATATATTAATAATAATTATTTTAAATTACAATTAATTTTTGATATATAATTTATGTACTGTTAAATAGAACATCTCTAAATGACCCATTCTCTACTGAACTGATCCACATTGCAGAATTAAAATCACTGTAACTATTAGAAAATATTAAACAATCACAAGGATGAAAATAGTGTGTTTAAGTGGTAATGAGTTAGAGGGTAATCTATCTTTCCCCGAACCTTTGGTATACGTTACAGGAGATCAACTACTTACAGAAATATAGTCCCAGCAGCAAGTTGCGAAGTATCTTAATTTTTTTACCAGGTTTTTATCTATCTACAAAAACGTTATACAGCTTATATTCAAAATCTTTTTCATTCTTCCTTAGAAGAAATATACATTTTATCCAGCTTTCCAGCCCTGCAAGCATCATTATACACAACACATTCCCGACACCCCACATTACTGCAGTTACGAGAACTGGTTTTTTCCAGTGTCCAGCAGACCACATCACTGTGAAAATAAACATTACAATTTTTTCTTTCTTCTTCACTGCACGGTTTTATATCCCAGCACGGCATCAATGCCAATAAAATTCTGATTCCGGCAAAGTTCATCTTGTTCTCAATGATCTGGGTCCGAAAACAGTCAATCCATTCAAGATCTTTCTGGGAATACAACCTTCGACCGGTGGAAGTTCTATACGGAACAATAAGACCTTCCCGTTCATAGAGCCTTAAAGTTTCGGGGGAAACACCTAACTTTTTCGCTGCTACGCCTATACTGATAATAGGTTCTTCCGGTTTTGTCGTTACATCTACCATTGTTAAGTTTTCAACATAAAATAATTCTATTATACAGCCAGAGGGAAATTAATAATAAATCTTTTAAACGCAAATTTTTATAATACACACTTTTTGTATCCCATATCTAACTTTGTGGAAGTTTCCGTCAGAAGCCGGACGAGCTCAACTTCCGCAAAGTTTTAAATTTACTCCTGACGGATTGTACTCCTGAAAAAAAGTATAACGTTGTTTGAGCTTCCCTCAAAACGGCTTGATTTCAGACGGGAATGGAGTAAATTTGTATACCAAATAATTATCAATTCGGAGAGGAAAAATGTCACTTCATGATCAAATACAAAAATCAATGCAGAATGCCCTTATGAGCAGAGACAGAGATACCGTACGCACTTTGCGCACTCTTCTGGCAAAACTAAAAGAGCGCCATATTTCGAAGGGTGAGGAGCTTACCGAAGCTGAGGAATTAAAAACACTTCAAACAGCTGCTAAACAACGTAAAGAATCTATCGAAGCATATAAAAAAGGTGGTCGTCAGGATCTTGCTGAAGCTGAATCCAGAGAACTGTTTATTATCGAATCCTATCTTCCGGAACAGATGTCAGAAGCTGACCTGAAAACCATCATAGAATCTGTCATCAAGGAAACTGGTGCGACCTCTATGAGGGACATGGGAAAAGTCATGCCCGCTGTTATGAAACAAGTGGTTGGTAAAGCCGATGGTAAAATTGTACAACAAATCGTCACAGGAAAGTTGACAGGATCCGCCGGTTCCTAAGCAGCGTGTGAGAAGGCAGAACGGTGAATCATCCTATCGATTGGATTATCACTCTTCTAATCATCGGACTGGGAATCTTAGGCTATTCACGTGGGTTTTTAGAAGAACTTGGAAGATTGATCGGTTTTGTTATCTCCACAATATCTGCATTAAAGTTCCATACCAATCTGGCTCTCTGGTTTTATGAGTTAACCTCATTCGATTTAACTACCCTTTCCATCTTGAGTTTTATCCTCATCTTTTTACTCTTTCTTTTTACGATTCGACTATTGACAAAAATGATTCAATTGCTTATGCTTACAAGAGGAATTCGAAGGACGAACAGGTTGTTGGGAGTCATCTTTGGTGTGTTGAAGGGTTTTGTTCTAACGCTTGTTATTTTATGGATGATTGACATTTTTCCGCATGCAAAAACATTCGAAAGCTTGAAAACAAAGTCGTTTTTTTACCGTCAGTTAGATGGAACTCGTCACTGGATTGCAATGTCATTCGGTTTCGACAATTCCCTGACGATGAGTAAAAAATTGGTAAATGATAAATTTATGATTAACAATGAAAACGAGGATTAGAATTAAGTATTCGCGTAAATTCGCGTTAACCTGTCATGCTTTTGACTGATTTGCGGTTAAATTAAGTTATGGCTAGAATACCAAGAGATACTATTGACCGAATCCGGGACAGGGCAGATATCCTGGATGTTGTCTCTGATTATGTAGAACTGAAACGCCGCGGAAAGAACTTTTTCGGACTGTGTCCTTTTCATACTGAAAAGACTCCCTCCTTCAGCATCGCTCCGGACAAACAGATCTATCATTGCTTCGGATGCGGAAGTGGTGGAAATGTCATTACCTTCCTGATAGAATACGAAAAAATTGAATTTATTGAGGCAATTAAAAAACTCGGAGATCGATACGGCATTGAAATAAAATACGATGAAGATGACAAATCGAAACAATTCTTTACACGTTTGTATGAAATTCATCAGCTTGCGGCAGATTATTTCTATAAAAATCTCTATTCATCCACTGGTGAAAAAGTCCTGAAATACTTAGAAGACCGAAAACTAACTGGGGATACCATAAAACAATTTTCCATTGGATACGCTGAAGATTCCTGGGATAGGCTGCATTCCCTGGTAAAAACAAAAAAATTCCCAGATGAGGCGATTAGTAAATCCGGTCTTTTTTCCCGGACAAAAAAAGGTATTTTCGATCGGTTCCGGGGTCGGATTATGTTTCCCATCACAGATATGTCTGGAAAAGTCGTGGCTTTTGGCGGACGTGACTTCACCGGTAAGAGTGAAGCTAAATATCTGAATTCCCCTGAAACTCCTATCTATTATAAAAGCAATCTCCTGTTCGGTCTCTCAAAAACAAAGGACGCCATTCGAAAAGAAAAGAATCTTATCATCGTCGAAGGATATATGGACTTTCTTCAGCTTTACCAGAACGAGATACACAATATCGTAGCCATATCAGGAACGGCACTCACGGAACGGCATGTAAATCAGATCAGGAAATTCACCGATACAGTCTATCTTGCTTACGATGGCGATGATGCTGGAAGAAAAGCTGCCATTCGAGCTGGATACCAGCTCCTGAGGGGAGGAATCAGTCCGCAAATCATTCCAGTACCGGAAGAATCCGATCCAGATTCGTGGGTTAAGGATAAAGGTCCCAAACCGCTGCTCCAATCGGTAAAAAAAGCGAAGGAACTTACCTCCTTCCATATGGAGCATTGTGGATTGGATCTAACCCGACCTACCCATCGATCTCAATTGGCAAAAGAAATTATCAGTGAGATTGTCAATATCCGGGATGAAATTTTAAGACGTTACACAGTAAAACAGATATCCGAAGAATTAAGTGTTGATGAAAATTCTCTTTTACGAATACTCTCTACTCAAGATCGTAAGCAAAAACTTCGAAAAACCGCTGAAAAACCTGAAAAAGCAGTTATTCCTTTCACATCCTCAGCCGAAAAAGCTCAATTCGAACTTGTAAGACTAATTGCCAGTGAAGAACTTGAAATAATTAGCTTTGTCAAGCAATACATCAATCTAAATTCCTTTACCAACAACCTGCTAAAAAACCTAACCAATGCATTATTGACACAATATGAAAAAGACGGTTCATTTAACTTTTCCCGTATAATGGATAGATATCAGAAGAAATCAGATCGGGATCTCGTCAGCCGAATTCTTCTGGAATCTTCATCTCATTCTGATGCTAAAGAAGTGGCAGTCGATTGTCTAATAACACTTGAACAATATCCAATAAAACAGAGTATCAGTGAACAGCGGTTGACGTTGAGGGAGTTGGAAAAAAATGGGCAGGACTCATCATCAGCCATCTCAAAGGTTGTGGAGTTACAAGAACAGTTGAAGAACCTGGACAGTAAACGAACTGAACTGCTCAATAATATTTGATCCATATCCAACATCTATAATCATTAAACACCAACACAATTCATCTTACTTTCTATAATGTTACCTCACCCTTGTCTAACGCATTACTGTAATTTCATCATCGGCGGCCTCTGAAATGGATGAGTAAACATATATTTCAATCTGCTGGAAAAAAGGAGCACGGATGGAAGTAATTCATCAATCAACCCTCCTTCTCTCACAATAGGTTATTACAGCTGTAACCTTACTATTTATCTTTCGAAGAGCCCTGATTCTGATATAGGAATCGGAGAAACAACACAACTGATTGTGATTCTGTCAATTAGATTTATTAACCTTTTCACTTGTTAGGTGGAAATTTCTTCATTGATGTTTCAATGACATTTGGAGAAACAAATCTAGACTCATTGACACCCAAATTCCTCGGAGATGAGATCTGAGTGATTAATGACAAAGTTTGTCTGTAAACAGTAAAATCCATTGTTTTTCCATGTCAATATCGGAATTTGGGGAAGAGAATAATTATGGAAATTAACCTTAAATAATGATTAAATTTAAACGTCAGCGTCGATTGATGTAACGTAAAATTAATTAACTGCGACTGATAGAAAATTAGCTTTTTAAAATAATTTTAATTAAGGACTTGATCCATGGGACAGGTACCTGAAAAAAATAAAAAACGTCCATACCTTATTGTTGGAAATGGACGATTAGCCAAACATTTTCTTCACTATTTCGGTTTTCTAAAGATACCGCACAGGCACTGGTGGCGCGGTTCTCCTCATTCATTTCACACCCTTTTTCAACAATCAGATAAAATTCTTGTTTTGATCAGTGACAGTGCCATTGAAAACTTTATCACCAAGCACCACACCTCTTTGAAGAATGATCCCATTTGGATCCATTGTTCCGGACTAATTTCAACTCCTCTGGCTGAAAGCGCTCATCCCCTTATGACCTTTTCTGATACTATGTTTGAAAGTGACGTCTATGCAAAAATACCATTTATTACCGAACAGGAACGACGCCCATTCCCCGAGTTATTCCCTGAACTCTCAAATCCCCATTATTCTATCCCGTCTCAACTAAAACCGCTCTACCATGCCTGGTGTGTCATGAGCGGTAACTTCACCACCTTGCTCTGGGAGCAGTTCTTTGGTATTCTTGAGGAAAAATTGGGAATTCCTTCAAAGGTGGCTTTTCCCTATCTTGAACAAATTGGATATAACTTAAAACATAGCTTTTCCCCACTGACAGGTCCACTTGTGCGAGGTGATATAGAAACCATTAAAAAACATCTGGACGCTTTAAAAAATGATCCCCACCAGCAGCAGGTATATCGTGCATTTGTTCAATCTTTCCAATCCCTGAAAGATTCCAATTCGGAAAAGTCATGAAAAGCGTTAGAGATTTCAAAAAGATGAAGGTCGATGGTCGCAAGATTTCATTAGTGACCTGTTATGACTTCACCTCAGCTCGAATAGTCAACGATTCATCTATTGATGCTATTCTTGTCGGAGATAGTGCTGCCAACGTTATGCACGGTTACGAAACCACCATCAATGCAACACTTGAAATGATGGAGTTTCATGTAAGGGCAGTTCGACGAGGTGCTCCAAATAAATTTCTGATTGCCGATATGCCTTTTTTAGCTCATCGAAAAGGAATCCAAGAAGCCATGTATGCCGTGGATATTTTAATGAAGGCGGGGGCTGAAGTGGTAAAGATTGAGGGAGCAGGTGACAATCTGGAAATTATCACACATATTGTGAACTCCGGGGTACCAGTTATGGGACACCTGGGATTAACACCACAATCCATCCACCAATTGGGGGGATATAAGGTCCAGGGAAAAGAGGAAGAGGCTGCAAAGAAACTACTTCAGGAGGCTGAAGCTTTAGAAAAAGCCGGGATATTCTCTCTAGTTCTTGAACTTGTTTCCGCCACATTAGCGGAGCGAGTTACTAAGACATTATCTGTCCCCACCATCGGTATCGGCGCAGGCTCTAAAACCTCCGGCCAGGTCCTTGTCTGGCATGACCTTCTTGGAATGAATAAGGGATTCAATCCAAAATTTTTGCGAAAATACCTAAACGGCTACAAATTAATCCGTGAAGCATTAAATCAATACGATACTGACATAAAGAATAAAAAATTCCCCAGTAAGGAGGAAAGTTTTTAATGATACAGGTCATCACCGATCTGAAACGATGGAAAAAAACAAGAAATAGTCCATCCTGGCGAGGTCAATCCGTGGGTTTTGTACCAACAATGGGAGCATTACACGAAGGTCATCTCTCCCTTGTACGACGGTGTGTGGATGAAAATGATATTACCATTGTGACTATTTTCGTTAATCCCACACAGTTCAACGATTCCAAAGATCTTGCCAGCTATCCCCGAAACTTTGAAAGGGATAAGGATCTGCTTGAAGAAACCGGCGTTCAAGTCATTCTATCGCCAGAGTATGACGAGATATACCCTGATGATTACCGTTACAAAGTTTTCGAGAACGATTTCAGTAAAAAATTGTGTGGAGTCCATCGCCCCGGGCATTTTGATGGCGTTCTTACCGTGGTGATGAAACTCCTGAATATTGTCAAGGCTCACCGTGCCTATTTTGGGGAAAAGGATTATCAACAGTACGAACTAATCAGAGAAATGGCAGATGCCTTTTTCCTCAGTACTGAAATTATCCCCTGTCCAACAATTCGTGAATCGGATGGGTTAGCCTTCAGTTCCCGAAATGATCTTCTGACCCTAGAAGAGCGAAAAATCGTTCCTCGCTTTTACCAATTACTTTGTTCTGATATGAACTTGAAAGAAATCAAAGAAAAATTGTATGAAACAGGATTTCGGGTCGATTATGTGGAGGAGATCGGTAATCGTCGATATGGAGCTGTGCACCTTGGAAACGTGAGGTTAATTGATAATGTCAAAATCTAACATTCTTTTAAAAATCACTGGGTCTGTTGCTGCCTATAAAATCGGGTATTTAATCTCAAAGTTTGTTCAAAACGGCTTTGAGGTACAAACTGCAGCCACAGAATCAGCATTAAAATTTATCGGTCCAGCCACACTTGAAGGACTGACCGGAAAACCTGTTTTTACCAATATGTTTGAATCCGGACAGATGATGGATCACATCAATCTTGTAAAATGGGCAGATTTGACCTTGCTGGCGCCAGCCACAGCAAACACCATTAACAAGATATCTGCTGGAATTTCCGATAATTTGGTGATAGCATTATTCCTCGCCCACGACAGGGAAAAACCATACCTGATTGCTCCAGCAATGAATACAAAAATGCTGAATCATCCTTCCACTCAACACTCATTGACTGTACTCAAAGAGTGGGGCGTTGAAATCCTGCCAACCGAAACGGGATTTCTTGCCTGCGGTGATACAGGGAGCGGGAAAATGCTCGACCCTGATGTTATTTATGAACGGGTGTGTGAGAAACTGAAAAAGCGTGACTTTGATAAAAACGATGAACGATTATCTGTTTTAATTACCTCTGGAGGAACCCGGGAAAATATTGACGGTATACGGTTTATTTCCAACCTCAGCACTGGCAACACTGGTGCCATCATAGCAGACCACTTTATCCGTCAAGGACACAGGGTAACCTACCTCCACGCCGATAGTGCTAATTTACCCAGCGGGAACTGCAAAATGGTACCTTTCACAGATTTTATGGTGTTAAATAACACACTAAAAAATCTGTTGAATCAATACAACTATCATTCCGTTATTCATCTGGCAGCTGTTAGTGATTTCTCCGTTGATTTCATTGAAATAAATGGGAAAAAAGTTAAATCTCCTTTATCGGAAAAAATTCCGTCAGACATTGATCAGGTCTCGCTGCAATTGACACGCAATATTAAAATCATCAATCGAATCAGAGATTACATTAGCAGTGACGATTTCACCCTCATAGCATTCAAATGCACTCGGAGCAAAAGTGATCAAGGTCGAATCGAAGCAGTGAAACAATTATTTAATCGTTCTGGAGCAGACTTTGTCATCCTTAATGATGTGAGCGACCGAACTCAGAATCAACAACGGCGCTTCCGCATCTTTGATCCAAAACAGGAGTTCAGTGAAGTGGAAACAGCTTCCGAGCTGGCAAGAATCCTGGAAGAATTGATAATCAAATCCAAGGAAAATAAAATATCAGTGAGGAAATGATGATATTATGTCTTGACATTGGAAATACACTAATCTACGGCGGTGTCTTTCAGGATGAGAAACTCATTCTACAGTTCCGCAAGCCATCACAGTACCGGGCTTCCTCTGATGAAGCTGGACTTTTTCTCAAAGGAGTTTTGCGTGAGAACGACATTGAGCCCTCGGACATAAAACAGATCGCTATGTGTTCCGTAGTCCCTGACGCGGACTATTCAATCCGAAGCGGTTGCATTAAATATTTCAACATGACACCATTTCAACTGCAGGTAGGAGTTCGCACAGGATTAAAAATTAAATACCACAATCCACACGAGGTTGGAGCTGATCGTATTGCTAATGCCATTGCAGGGGTAGAACTTTATCCAGATAGGAACCTCATCATTGTCGATTTTGGTACTGCCACAACATTTTGTGTTATTTCGAAAGAGAAAGAGTACCTGGGTGGTATCATTCTACCAGGTATTCGCATTTCAATGGAAGCTCTGGAAAAACAAACTGCCAAACTCCCACCAGTGGAAATCAAAGCCTGCAACCGAGTCGTCGGTCAATCCACCACCGAAAGTATTCAGTCGGGACTTTACTTCGGACAAATCGGTACTGTGAAAGAGATAAAATCACTAATTACCGAGGAAGCTTTTCACGGAGATGTTCCTTACATGATTGGAACTGGGGGTTTTGCTTATCTGTTTAATCGTGTTAAGTTATTTGACGTGATTATTCCTGATCTTGTGTTGCAGGGACTTTATCATACGCTGAAATTAAATCAATAATTGAGGATAAAAATGCAAGTTATTCTATTAAAATCCAAAATTCACCGTGCTATGGTCACTGATGCCAATCTTCATTATGAGGGATCCATCTCCATTGACCCCGCACTTTGTAAAGCAGCTAAATTTCACGAGTTTGAAAAAGTTGATATTTTCAATATCAACAATGGGGATCGGTTTTCGACATACGTGATGATGGGCAAACAGGGGGAAATAGGATTGAATGGTGCGGCAGCCCGTCGTGGACAGAAAAGAGATCGGTTAATCATTGTTAGTTATATGAATTGCAATGAACAAGAAGCGAAAGATCATCAACCCACCATCGTTACCGTTAATCAGGACAATAAGATTCAATCCATTCGCACTTCTTCGTTATGACCTCCCTCCCACCACAGTACGAAAAAGACATCTACAGTACTATTCAGAATGCTCTTCAGGAAGATATAGGTGACGGAGATGTCACCAGTAATGCCATTTTTTCTGATGATGCCACCTGTTCGGGTAAAATCATCACAAGATCAGCCGGCGTGATTGCCGGGATAGAAGCAGCCAAACGAACCTTTTCCATTCTTGATAAACATGTCCAGTTTCAACCAGATATCAAAGATGGTGAAGATGTGAAAAGTGGAACGGTTATTGCCCGGTTGTCAGGTCCATGCAAAGCAATCCTCAGTGGTGAACGGACTGCCTTAAATTTTCTGCAGAGAATGTCCGGCATCGCTACTTTGACGAGAAAATTTGTGAGAGTAGTTTCGACAGTGAATGCCAATGTCACCATCCTGGATACCCGAAAGACAGCCCCGGGATTGCGAGCCATCGATAAATGGGCTGTTAATTTGGGGGGAGGTGAAAACCACCGCCACGGGCTTTTCGATATGGTTCTGATTAAAGAAAATCATATCAAAGTAGCGGGGAGTATACGGTCGGCTGTGGAACGAGTACGGCAAAAAGTTAAACAAAATATTCTTATTGAAGTGGAGGTTAAGAATCTGAAAGATTTAGGAGAAGCTCTCGAGTTAAAAGTAGACCAGATAATGCTGGATAATATGAGCACTGATAATATGAGGGAAGCTGTCAGGATCACTGACTATCGAATTCCGCTGGAAGCCTCTGGAAACGTAACCCTTAAAAATGTGGCAGAAATCGCCGCTACAGGTGTCGATTTTATATCTGTCGGGAAACTTACTCATTCCGCTCAAGCCCTCGACATAACACTTTTATTGAATGAAGACAGCCGTTAAATTTTAACAAGTAGGTTAGCACTGTGACTTTCAATGAAATTTACCATATGATGAGCGAAAAGCTTCACAGAGTGATTCCTGATTTTGAAATTCGTATCAAGGCAAAACTGGCCTATCAAATTCTTCAACTTAAGAAAGAAAAAAATGCTCTCATTCTTGGACATAATTATATGGAGCCTGCTCTATTTCATTCCATTCCGGACTTCACCGGCGATTCCCTTGAACTTTGTAGAAAAGCTGCGACAACGGATAAAGATATCATTGTTTTTTGCGGAGTTCGATTTATGGCAGAAACCGCTAAGATTTTGAACCCCGAAAAGATGGTTCTACTGCCATCCGAAAAAGCGGGGTGCTCCCTGGCGGAGGGAATCACAGCAGAAGACGTTCGACATCTGAAAAAACAGTTTCCCGGTGTTCCTGTAGTTACTTATGTTAACACGAATGCCGACGTGAAAGCGGAATCAGATATCTGCTGCACCTCCGGAAATGCTGCCACTGTGATTGAATCGTTACAATCCGATACCGTTATTTTTCTTCCCGATGAGTACCTGGCGAAAAATGTTGCCAACGAAACGGGAAAACATATCATTTTCCCCTCCAAAGATTCAACCTCAGACAGTACTAAGCTTGATTACCAGATGATTGGCTGGTACGCTCGTTGTGAAGTCCACGAACAGTTCAAGGTAGAAGATATCGAAAATGTCCGAAAACAATTTCCTGATGCACTGGTGCTGGCACATCCCGAATGCAGCCCGGAAGTTATAGTAGCTTCCGATTTCTCCGGAAGTACTAACGCAATGATCAAAAAAGTGGAAAAATCCACTGTCCCTTGTTACCTTCTTCTGACCGAATGTGCTATGGGAGATAACATTGCCGCTGCAAATCCTGATAAAGAAATGATCAGACTATGTAATATCCGCTGTCCGCATATGAATGAGATTACTATGGAAGATACTCTGAAATCCCTGCAACAAAACAGATACGCCATCGAAATCCCTGAAGAAATCAGAGAGCGTGCTCATCAATCCGTAGAACGAATGTTAGATACTATTATAAAATATTAGAAAGGGAGGTTTGAACAATGAAACCTACTAATATCAAAGAGGAAGCGCACCATCTTTTAGAAAAGCTACCCAAAAATGCAACATGGGATGACTTAATGTACGAGATCTATGTTCGGCAGACCATCGAAGCGGGGCTTGAAGATAGTAAGGCTGGTCGAACTACAGATGTCAAGGAAGTCCGTGCTAAATTTGGGCTATCAAATTGAGGGAACATTGGACAGATAATGCAATAACACATCTTGTGGATATTTACGAATATATTACTCATGACTCATCATATTCATTCTCCCGATATCTGTTAAGTCCTTTTATAATAACACTTTTTCGTGCCTTGGTGCCTTAGTGGTGAATAAGTTAAGAAATGTCTAATGGTTGATATGAACGATTATTTAGAAACGGATGTCCTGATCATCGGCTGCGGAATCGCGGGTGGGACTGCTGCTCTTCAACTGGCAAATGATGGTATATCTGTGGTACTCGTCACCCGGGCAAAGTCCCCTGAAGACACCAATACCTATATGGCACAGGGAGGAATCATTTATCGTGGGGAAGACGATTCTCCAGAACTTTTAGCCAGAGATATCAACCTGGCGGGTGCCGGATATAGCAATCCCTCAGCGGTAGAAATTCTGGTTGAGGATGGACCTCCACTGGTGAAAAAAATTCTCATTGATCACCTGAATGTCCCTTTTGACACAACGCCAGATGGAAAACTCTCCCGGGTTCGAGAGGGAGCACATTCTGCCGCTCGTATTCTTCACATTGCCGACACTACTGGGAAATCCATCGAAATTGCCCTACTGAACGCCATAAAATCCGAACCCCACATCACCCTGTTGACCAACCATACTGCTATCGACCTGCTAACCCCCTCCCATCATTCGATGGACAGGTTGTCATTATACGATGCCGAGTCCTGTGTTGGAGCATATTTACTTAACCAGAAAAATGGTCAAGTCATCCGATGTCTGGCGAAAAATACACTCCTTGCTACAGGAGGTCTTGGACAGATTTTCAAACAGACCACCAACCCTCCCGGTGCTCGCGGGGATGGACTTGCTATGGCTCAACGAGCAGGAGCCAGACTTATCAATTGTGAATTCATCCAGTTCCACCCCACGATATTTTCTCACCGGTATGCTCCCAATTTCCTGATTTCAGAAGCTGTCCGGGGGGAAGGAGCACGTCTGGTGAATGCTGACGGCACTCCCTTTATGGAACAATATGACAGTGCCTGGAAAGACCTGGCACCACGGGATGTAGTAGCCCGGAGCATCCTCAAGGAAATGATGAAAAACGACCATTCAAATGTTTATTTAGACATAAAATCATATATCCCTGCAAAAAAAATCAAAGAACGTTTTCCAGCTATTTACGAGCAGTGCCTTGAATATGGCGTGGACATTACCCTGGACCTTGTTCCCATCGTTCCTGCTGCCCACTACTTCTGTGGTGGTATCTGGGTAGATGAATGGGGACAGAGCACCGTCCAACACCTCTATGCTGTCGGAGAGGTTGCCTGCACGGGAGTTCACGGGGCGAACCGTTTAGGAAGTACCTCTCTGATGGAAGGTCTTGTCTGGGGCTACCGATCAGCGCAACATATCAATATCCAACTTCCCTCTCAACTCTTATATGACAACGAAAATATTCCAAGCTGGGTAGATGCCGGTGACGATTTGCCCGATTCTGCCCTCATCCAGCAGGATATGAATTCCATCCAGAATATCATGTGGAACTATGTTGGGCTCATCCGGACATCACCCAGACTGGAACGGGCTCTGAGCGAACTCCGGAATCTTGAAACAGAAATTGAGCGATTTTATCGCGTTACCAAAGTTACTGATGGAGTTATTGGCTTACGAAATGCTATCCGGTCAGCGATCATCGTTAC
>CAZVFT010000046.1:2940-19679 GCA_964626495.1 uncultured bacterium | reverse complement strand
AATATCAAGCCGTTATCTATTGCTTTTATCGTTTTTCAGCAGACCCTAATTAATAGAAAAGTTGGCGTACTTGACCCGTGAAATCTGTTTTCTCATTTCACTGGGTTTCACCTTTACGGAGTGAACTCAATAATAAATCTAACGGGTAATCAATTCCTCAACAGTGGTTTCGAGAGAATTATTTACAAGCTCTTCAACATTCAGATTTTTTTCGTTGAGAAGAATATCTTCCAGTTTCGCTTTTGTAGCAGGATGCTTTGGTACGAAAAGAGAGCAGCAGTCCTGATCTGGCTGAATGGAAATATCGTAAGTCCCGATAGTTTTAGCATGGTTGATTATTTCTTGTTTATCCATTCCTACAAGCGGTCGTAGAACTGGCAATTTTGTTACCTCTTCGATGACGCCCATATTTTCAAGGGTTTGGGAAGCTACCTGTCCAAGAGATTCTCCAGTAATAATAGCCGTTGCTCTCACCTTTTTTGCAATAGCTTCTGTAATGCTAAACATAAACCGACGGTATAAAATCACTCGGAATTTTTCATCGGTAGCAGTCATAATTTCCCGCTGAATAGGAGCCAGTTCAGCAAGAATCAGTTTCGCTTTCATCTGAAATTTGTTCAGGACTCTCACAACTTCCCGTACTTTTTCAATAGAAGCCCGATTCGTATAGGGAACGGAATGAAAGTGAAGGAAAATCATCTGCGCTCCTCGCTTTAACAGATAATAAGCGGCTACAGGAGAATCAATGCCACCAGAAATGAGAGATACCACTTTTCCGCTGACGCCAATGGGTAACCCTCCGGGACCCTGGATCTTTTCCAGATAGAGATAAGCTGCATCCTGTAAAATATCAATGAAGCAGGTTATTTCCGGTTCAGAAAGATTCACCCTCTTCCCAAGATTCTCAACGACAGTTGCGCCTACTTCCTCATTTACTTTTTGAGCAGAAAACGGAAACTGCTGATTTGAACAGCGAGCTGTGATGCGAAAAGTGGTAAATATCTCTTTTGATAAAACCTTCAGTGCTGATTTTTTAATCTTATCCAGATCCAACTCAGTCTCAATAGCAGGAGCAAAATAAGCAGCTCCAAAAACATTGGTTAGAGTCTCTTCGATTTCATTAAAGGACTGTTGCCCCTTTTCAGAAAGACAGATGAGAATTCGACCATAAAGCCGTTTTACCGATTCCACACATCCGGGGCAGGCAATTCTAAGTGAATATGAAAGATTATCCTTGAGTTTATTTTCAAAATATTTGCGGTTTTTCCCTTTAAGGCCAATCTCACTGTAATGGCACAAAATGTGGGTAGGTATCATCATAGATTTATAAATCCAAACATATCTTGTTAAAACAATGTTTTTTGATAAGAACTCGAAAGATAATCAATGGATTCGCCCTGTCTTAACTTGTTCACCGCTAGATGAGCCTGTCGGGTAGGTTCAGGAATCCGATATCCTCCGGAGCATTGCAAAACAAGATTGACAGCATCCGAAAGTTCAACTTTATGACCAATGGAGACAAACACAGGATTTACTCTATATTTCGTTCTCACGGCAGCTCCAACTACACCATCCTTATATTCAAGGAGGGTAAATTCTCCCACTTTTTCTCCTGGCTCCTGATACTGACCGACAAGAACACTTTTCGCACAACCGACAGAAGGTATATCCAGATAAAGTCCGATATGAGTTGCCAGTCCCATTCTCCTGGGATGTGCAATTCCCTGAGCATCGAACATCATGACATCAGGTTTGCTCTGAATTTTTTCCCAGCTGTGAATTACAGGGGGTCCTTCCCGAAAGGCAAGAAGTCCCAGTATGTACGGAAATTCGACTATTTCAGATACTCCTTTTCGTTCGACGATGGTCAAGTCTGGAAGTTGTAAAATAACGATAGCAGCAAAAACAAGATTGGATCCTTTATCAAAGGAAACATCCGCACCTCCCACAAATTGAACATCTCTGTTCAACGGAGATATGACGATGTTATCCTTCAGCTTGGATTGGATATTTCTTGCTTCAGACGGAGATACGTTCCAGTTGTGCAGATTTTTATAAATCACCTTTAGGTACTCTCATCCGTTTCATCAGAGCACCGGTAACTTTGATGACCAGTTTTCGAGGGGTAAATCGCTGACTGAAAGCCATAAACCGATTACGTTTTCCATGGATCACGGATGGAGCTTTCCCTAAACTTTCCAACGCCAGGGATACAACCTCAACGGGACCGGCAACACTCACACTTTTAGTACTTTTTGTACCAGCTACTTTCTGAAATCCAGTTTCAGTAAATCCCGGAGATAGAGCCAGCACATCAACGCCCCTGTTGTGATATTCTCCCCAGAGAGCTTCTCCAAGCAGAAGATTAAATCCTTTCGATGCTCCGTAGGCACTGAAATAGGGTGTCGCTTGATAACCAGCAGTGGAAGCTAAAAAAATCAGTCCTCCTTTTCCTCTCTCAACCATTGCTGGTAGAAAAACCTGTGTAAGTTGTACTGGAACCACACAGTTTAAATAGACCATCTGACTCTGTCTATTCCCATTCCGAGTGTGAAAATTACCAATCATCCCATAGCCGGCATTGTTCACCAGCAGTCCAACCTCTCGATCTCCAATTTTCTCCAAAAGTTTATCAGGATTGGTTAATTGCGTGAGATCTTGACTAATGACCAGCGTATCCACCCCGAATCGAGAATGAACCTCCTCTGCCAGAATATTCATCAATTCTTCTCTTCTGGCTAAAAGGATAATGTTCATCTTCTTCTCCGCCAGCTGTCGGACAAATTCAGCACCAAGTCCTGAAGAAGCACCAGTCACCAATGCCCATTCACCATATCTGTCACACCACTCTGTGTTCACAACAAAATTATTTGATAATAAGAATTGGACACTGGGATTTATTAAGCGTTTTTATAGGTTTGCTGCCAACAAAAAACTTCTTTAATGCGGATTGACCGGAAACTCCCATGACGATGATGTGATCCTCCCCGGCAAAGTCAACAAACATACTCACTGGATCTCCAACGAGGAAGTGCTGCTCAAAATCAACCCCTTGTTTTTTTAGATGATTGGCAGCTGATTTAGCAGCACCTTTATAGCCTGGGCCAAATCTCTTCCTTTTAGATACAGTTAATGTATCAACAAACATACCTTGACTTTTTGCGATAGTAGCACCAAGACGAACTGCTTTTTTTGTAGCACTTGAATCATCAACCAACAGTAAAAGTTTGTATTTCATTTCTGGATCGGCATTTTTCACCACAAAGATTGATGTGGGAATATATTGAATAATATCGTGTGCTCTCCGCCTTTCCCGACTGCCACCAATGATAACAAGGTCATATTCTTCCTTCTGGGACTCCCGTCTGAGTTCGCTGATAATTTCACCTTCCCTGAGAATAAGATTTATACCTCGTCCATATGCACCAGGTAAAATAAACCGATAACGATCAGTTTCTTCTACAATATTTGCTGGATTAAATTCGTAACGTTCGTCATCTGTGGGAAGATATCCAGTCTTCTGTAAATATTGAAATGCCCATCTTAAAACTTCTACGCCAGGATGATATATCTCCCACTTAGCCAATGTATCACGGGAAAGATGGACTCTACCAGCGAACATTTCTTTTGGTTTCTCCCCGACGTATATGACACTTAAATGCGCTTTAAATGCTCTTGCCACCATTGAACCAATTTTTAAAGTGGGTTCCGAATACTCTTTACTACTTATCGCAAGTAAAAACTTCATAATTGAATATTGAATAGTGAATAGTGAATATTAAACATTACTATTTTTTTCTCCTCTAGCGGTTTTTCGAGATTTATAAAAAATTGCTATAAGTTCTTTAGCTTCATTAAAAAGAGTCATAACCCTTAACCTTTTCATAAGCTTCTCATCAATGATAAATTCCAACCAAAATGCACACTCATCAATGTTTTCAGTAAAGCTAATTTAACACACCGATGAGAAAATTCCTTTGAGCTCTTTAATTCTTCTTCATTCATACGATCGAAATCTTTCCAATATAAAATGTGCAATCAGTCATCAGCCTGACAAGTTTTCAATTTTCAACCTTAATTGAGTTACAATTTTTTAGTTCTTCTTCATTCATACGATTGAAATTTTTTCAATATACAATATTCAATTTTCAATCTTAATATTCCTTAATTTCTATCCATGCAATTTTAAACATACAATCAGTCAAGAGCCTGACAAGTTTTCAATCTTCAATTTAAAAGTGGCCACCAAAGGTTGGAAATTAAGAATAATACTGCGACAGACATCAAGAACATTTTCCATCCCGCTTTCAGATAATCAGTAGATTTTACCAATCCACTGGAATGAATGATCATACAAGTTGGTGAAGCTACAATTGTCAAATAAGCAAAGGCTGAAGCAACTGCCGTGGCAAAGCCAATAATGATCTGATCTCCTCCCATATTTAAAACAATTGGCCCAATCACAGCCATAGTTGCTGCATTACTTAAAAGATTTGTCAAAGTCCCCGTAATCAAAACGGCAACCATCCATCGTAGGACACTTACATTAGACGCAATTGACTCCAATCCAGATATTGCCTTATTTGCTACCCATTGGGCTGCTCCCGTATCATTCATCATTAAACCGATGGAGATAGCGGCTCCAAATAACAGAATCACACCCCAGTTGGTGTTCCGATTAAGGTCTCTCCATGAAATGAGACCAAAAACAAGGTAAAGAAAAACACCAATAAGCGCGATAATTCCCAATCCGATTTTGGAACTCATAAATACCCAACCAAGAAAAACGAGAAAGAAAATTAGAATAGATGATATCTGCTTTCCGGTCATTTTTCCACTCTTTGCAACCTGCACAATAAGCTTACGAACAGCACTATCCAAAATTTTCTTTTCAGGACGGAATGTAAAAAACAGAATTATTACAGCTAAAGGAATCTCAATAAATAACATGGGATAAGCATATTTCATCCATTCAAGATAAGATATATTCCCTACTCCAAATTTTGACCAGTAACCAATCATAATCACATTTCTGCCCCCACCAGATGGAGTCCCGATAGAACCCATCGCGCTACCATAAGCTATTGAAAAAAGAATAAGAGCTGTCAGTTTTTTAATCTTCTTATGATCCTTGCTCGTAAAGCGAATCAATGAAAGTCCAACTGGCATCATCATCGCAGTTACAGTGTGTTCCCCAATAAACGAAGAAAGAAATGCAGAAATCGTCATAAAACCAGCGATGATCCTCCACGTTTTATTCCCCGTTATACGAATGATTCCCAGCGCCAACCTTTTATCCAGTCCCTGACTTACAATAGCAACTGCTAGCATAAGCGATCCCATGATAAAAAAGACCGCATCACTCATAAAAGAAGTTGCTGTCTCGTTTGCTGTTGTTATTCCAAAGAGCACTTCGAGGATAAGAATCATGATAGCCACACCAGGAAGTGGCAGTGGTTCAGTTATAATGAGAATTATTGCTATCACAACGATAATGAGTGTGCGATAGCCATAAATAGTGAGCCCCTCAGGTGTCGGAAGTAGATAAAGAATAATACCGATAATTAGGGCAACGATAAACCACCGTTTCTGTGTCAACCAGTATATAAGCTCATTCAGCACAATATTGGTATCAAGTTCCTGTACGATGTTGAAATTTTATCTGATGAAAACGTTGGATAAACAGAAAAAAAACAGAAAAAATAGAAATATGGGTTAGCTTCACAATTTATCAATTTTGTTTATCCGTCGTTCGTGCCTATTACCATCAAATGGAACTTCAAGCCACAGTTTTATTATTTCTTTCGCTTCATCTTCTGAAATAAAGCGAGCTCCCAAAGAAAGAATGTTGGCGTTATTGTGTTTCCGTGATAATCTGATAATGTCTTCAGGACCACCATAATAAACAGCAGCTCTTACTCCCATCAGTCGATTAGCACATATTGCTTCACCCTGACCTGATCCACCAAAGATAATTCCATAACTCTCCGGATTAGATGCAACAGCCTTTGCCACAGGTTGGATGAAATCAGGGTAATCATCATCACCATCGTACCAGTATGCTCCCTTATCATCAACATCATATCCCAATTCCTGTAAAAAAGATTTTACGGCTTCTTTCAATTCATACCCCGCATGATCAGATCCTAAATAGATGATCATATCCTTATCCTTTTATTGATTTAAATTTTTTCATCGAAATGACAGGGTCGTCAGCAAGGAAGATTCCCGATCCCACAACCAAAATGTTTGCACCCGCTTCGATAACTCTTTTTGCATTACTTAATTTTATCCCGCCATCAACGGAAATCTCCACTGGTCTTGATCCAATTAACCTTTTCACGTTCTGTATTCTGTTCACAGATTCAGTGAGAAATGATTGACCACCAAACCCGGGTTCCACGGACATTACTAAAACAAAATCCACATCATTTAAAAATGGTTCAATGGATGAAAGTGATGTTCCCGGTCTAAGAGAAATTCCAGCTTTTTTCCCAAAACTCCTAATCCTGTATAGTACCTTCCTGACATCCTCACACGTTTCCACATGAATTGTAATCCAATCTGAACCAGCTTTCACAAATTCGCTGATATATTGCTCTGGAGAATCAATCATCAAATGAACATCAAGTGGAATATCAGTATTTCTCCTAATATCTTTAATAACAACAGGTCCAATTGTCAGATTAGGAACGAAGTGACCGTCCATTACATCTATGTGAATTTGGTCTGCTCCTGCCTGTTGACACTGATTGAGGGCAATTGTGAGATTTGCAAAATCGGCGGAGAGAATAGACGGTGCAATTTTTGCCATAAATTATGATCCTGAAAAGGGCCAGATGAGGGGAATGAAAAGTGTTGCCAGAATCCAGAAAAGAATATTTAGTGGTAATCCCACTTTAACAAAATCGATAAAACGATATCTTCCCGGACCATATACCATAAGGTTTGTCTGATACCCAATTGGAGTCATAAAACAGGTGGAAGCACCATAGCAGATAGCAAAGATAAACGGTCTTGGATCAACACCAAATTCGCGTGCTGCCACAATAGCAATGGGTGTTAATACAATAGCTGCAGAGGTGTTTGACATTATCGCAGTTAGTAAAACTGTTACAAGATATAACACCGATAATACTGCATACGGTGCAGTGTTAGATGAGAATTGGTCACCAATAGATGCAATTAATGTACCTAAAAGACCTGCTGTCCCTGTTTTTTCCATAGCAATGCCAACAGGAATAAACGCAGCGATAAGAATAATGACTGACCAGTTAATAGCGTTATAAGATTCATTAATTGTAATTGCTCTAACCATTAGGAGAATTACCATACCAATGAGAGCTGCTAATAAAATGTCAAATATACTCAAAGCAGCCATTAGCATAATGACCGGAATGATAGCAATAGCAAGCCACCAGAATCTTCCCTTATGAAGTTGAATATCGTGTTCGTGCAATACAGCGATATCCGGACTTTCGGTTATGGTAGTTAATCGTGATTTAGGAACGAATATCAAGAGAGTATCAGCAAAATGAAGAACAATATGGGCAATCTTCTCTCTCAATGTTCGTCCTTCTCTTCGGATAGCAAGAACAAATGCGCCATATTTTTTTCGAAAGTTAATATCCTTTATCGTCATTCCAATCAATCCGGATCTCTGGGTTACTAAACCTTCCACGATGAGACTCTCATCTCCTGTTAGCTCCTTCTGTCCCATTTTAACGTCCGTCAGGAGAAGGGCTTTTTCTTCTTCCCGGAATCTAACAAAATTCTCAAGAGTTCCACGAACTAGTAATATATCACTTTCCCGAAGCTTAATATTTCTGATATTTGTGTCAAACCGCTTACTATTCCGGATAACAGATAAAACTGTAACGTCGTACTTTTCGTTAAGTGATCTCTCCATACAGGTTGATCCAATAAGAGGCGAATCTTCTGGAACTTTAAATTCCGTAAGGTATGGAGCTAGATGATAATTCCGGGTCAATGATGAAACTCCTGCACGGGAAGGAAGAATTCTAGGTACAACCCAAATATTATAAGCTGTCCCAGCAGCTAAAAAGATTAACCCCATCGTAGTAAATTCAAACATACCAAGAGGATCAATCTTATAGTCCGTTACTATACTGCTAACTAACAAATTTGTTGAAGTACCAATTAGGGTTAATGTACCTCCATAAATAGCAGCAAAGGAGAGTGGAATTAAAACCTTCGAGGGGGATTTTCTCCACCTCCTCGAGAGTTGAATTGCAAGGGGAATAAAGATCGCAACAGCAGCGGTATTATTAATAAAAGCGGATACTATACTTACCGTTAAAAGGAACACCCCAAAACTTAATAATTGCCCCTTTCCACCGATCTTACTTAATCGATCTGCCACCACTTCGAGAAATCCCGTTTTCACCAGAGCTTGACTGAGAACAAACATCGCTGCTATTGTGATAACAGCTTTATTACTAAATCCTGAAATCGCCTCTTCCAGATTCAAATACCCCGTCGCCAGTAAAACAACAAGAAAGGTTAAAGCAGTAACATCAATGGGTAGGACCTCAAATGTAAACAGAATGAGGACGATACCAATCAGTATCAGAAATATGAGGATTTCAACAGTCATAGGATTGTGTTAATAATCTTTTATATTTGTAGCATTCTTCTTTAAACCATTCGTAATACGTCGAGAATCTTTCTTCGTTAAAGGATTACTCAGGTTAAATATTTACATCGTCAATCTGCTCAGGTGGCAGATATTTATTCGCATATTTTTGATAGATTTTCTCCTTCACAAAAATGTCAAAGAGATTTGGATCAATATGTGCATCCGCTTTCATGAAACCCATTATACGCATAGCCTGAGAAAGATTTTTCCCCTTCTTATAGGGTCTGTCACTGGCAGTGAGAGCTTCGAAAATATCCGCAATAACCATCATCTTTGCCTGAATGGACATTTCATTCTTGTTCAATCCTTTTGGATATCCGGTACCGTCCAGTTTTTCGTGATGACCGCCAGCATATTCAGGTACATTCTGGAGATGTTTTGGATAGGGAAGCTGCTCGAGCATCTTGATGGTCACTACGATGTGATCGTTGATAACCTGCCTCTCTTCTGGTGTCAGAGTACCACGGGCGATGCAGAAATTATATACTTCGTCCTTAGAGAGGAAATCTCTCACTTTACCATTTTCTTTCCAATGATATTTTGCAATCTTCTTTACCCTCTCCTTTTTATCCGGTGACATAAATTCTCCACCAATATTTACGCTTTTCAAAAATTCCAAATCATCGTCCAGCTGCTGAATTCGACTTCGATATCCTTTTCTCAACTTTTTCAAGGTCTCTTTTTTCTCCACTTCATTCAAAGACGAATCGGATTCCAGTTTCAACCGCTTCTTAATAAAACGGATTTCCTCATCCCGTTTTAAAATTTCAAAACGAGTAGCAACCGTATGGATTCGGTCATAAATGGTTTCCAGTTTTGTAGCTTTATCTACTACATATTCCGGAGTGGCAACTTTCCCCGCATCGTGCAGCCACGCTGCAATTTTTAACTCATACATCTGCTTATCATCAAATTGAATATCCGCAAAAGGACCATCTTTTACGCTGTTTACTGCTTCTGCCAGCATCATGGTGATTTCTGGAACACGCTGACAATGTCCCCCAGTGTAAGGGGATTTTTCATCTATAGCAGAAGCAATGAGTTTGATAAATGACTCAAAGAGATTTTCTAAGTCCTTAATTAATATTTTATTGGTGATAGCAACAGCTGCCTGACTCGCCAGAGCTTCCACAACTTCCACTGATGTGGAAAATGGGACGATCTCACCCGTTTGAGGATCCTTCACATTCAACAGTTGCAGTACACCAATAATTTCATCTTCATGATTTTTCATGGGAACCGTCAGAAACGATTTCGACCGATAACCATGACGTTTATCAAATCCTTTTGTACCCGTGAAATCGAACCCCTCAGCTTCATAGGCATCTTCGATATTCAAAGTTTTTCCAGTTAAAGCAGCATAGGCACAAATATTGTGATAATTGGGTTCCCCTGTTTCGGAAAGGTACAATTTCACAGGATAAATCACATCGGGTACGGGTTCAGGAGCCGTCCCTCCAAAATGAATTCCCAGTGAATCCGTCATCATAATTTCATATTTCAATCGTTTATCTTCCGTCATCATGTAGAGGGTCCCTCCATCGGCAGAAGATATCCTTTTAGCTTCAAGGAGAATAATCTCTAACAGCCTGTTCATATCTTTTTCTTTAGAAAGAGCTACTCCTATATCTGCCAGATTACGGATCTGACCTTCCAGTTCGTTGATATATTCCTTAATCCCTGGAGGTACTGACTTCAAAAGATTATCAATTTCCTCACGGGTTAAAGAAAATGTTTTCCCTTCGGATCTGCTATTTTTATTCATAACTCGTCTTTGTTTATTTCACTGAAAGCCACCCAATCAGGTGGTATTATACGAGAAGTTAATCCCAACTGTTAATAATATCAATCAGATCTACTACGCGGTTGGAATATCCCCATTCGTTGTCATACCAGTTCAGAGTCTTTGCCATGTTTCCTTCAATAACCTTTGTGTAGGGAGCATCAAAGATAGAGGAGTGAGGATTCCCAATGATGTCTGTGGAAACAACGGGCATGGTGGAATATTCAAGAACATTTTTTAATGATTCAGAATTAGATGCTTCGTATACCGCATCATTAATTTCATCTAACGTTGCATCTGTACCAAGAGTAATTACAAAATCCACGACTGATCCATCGGGGACGGGAACTCTCATAGCGATTCCATCCAGTTTCCCAGCCAATTCCGGGAGTACTTTTCCCACTGCCTTCGCTGCACCGGTGGTGGTTGGGATGACATTCTCTGCAGCTGCTCTGCTCCGGCGCCAGTCTGAGTGAGGAACATCCGCCAGTCTCTGGTCATTTGTATACGCATGAATTGTATTGATGACCCCATTCACTATCCCAAAATTCTCATGAATGACTTTCGCCATAGGAGCCAGACAGTTAGTCGTACAGCTTGCATTGGAAATAATTCGATGTTCAGGTTTCAACTTATCATCATTTACGCCGATTACAACGGTAAAATCAATCTCATCTTTGGCAGGAACGGTGAGAATCACGTGTCCTGCGCCCGCATTCAGATGGGATTGTAATTCAGCACGCTTCCGAAATCTGCCTGTCGCTTCTATAATGACATTCACACCAAGTTCCTGCCATGGAAGCTCTTCCGGTTCACGGACAGCCAGCATTTTCACTTTGTGACGAGATGTTTGAAAAATATCTCCTTCTATCTTCACATTATCCGGAAAACGACCCATTACCGTGTCATATTTCAACAGGTAAACAAGGGCATCGTTATCAGCAATATCATTAATGGCTACAACATCAATATCTTTCCGCTGATTCAGTATCCGGAAAACCGATCGTCCAATTCTTCCAAACCCGCTGATTGCTACTCTCATAATGTGACCTCCCTCCCATTTTCCAGACAGCGATAACTATCGATTAGTTCTAAAATCCTTTGTGAAAATCCCCAACCATTGTCATACCAGCAAACGGTTTTTAAAAGAGAATTCGCTGTAATTATGGTTGCTTTGGCATCAAAGATCATAGATTCACTGACCCCAATGACATCGCTGGAAACGATAGGATCTTCGGTGTACCCAACAATATTTGCAAGAACTCCTTCGGAAGCTTCTTTCACAACCTGATTGACTTCCTCTACTGCAGGTACTTTTTCTAATTCAGTGGTCAAATCAACAGCCGAACCATCGGGAACAGGAACATTGAAGGCGATGCCATCAATTTTCCCTTTAAACTTTGGCATAAGGGATTCCACAATAGCAGGGGATGGTGTCATGTTAGGAATAATATTTTCCACCGCTGAGCGACTTCTCCGAAAATCTGATCGAGCAGCATCCGCAAGGGGCTGATCGGCAGTATAGGCATGAACGGTTGTCATGAGAGCTCGTTTGACTCCAAAATGTTCATCGAGAATTTTGAGCATCAACGCCAGCACTTGAGTAGTAGAAGACGTGGTGGAAATCACCTCATCCTCGAGGGATATTTCGTCCTCATTTATCCCTATAATTATGACACGATCCACCTTATCTTTGGGGGGAGTTGTTACAAATACCCTTTTTGCCCCACCCTGGATGTGACCACGGAGATCTGAATATTCCAGGAATTTTCCCGTAGCATCAATGACGACATCTACGTCGAAAGCATCCCATGGAATTTCAGCTGGCGAGGTGGTACCCTGCAGCAGGCGAATCCTGTGATTGTCATAGGTGAGATAATTCCCGTCCAGCTGGATATCATCTTCCATAGGACCGTGGACAGAATCTCGCATCAGAAGGTAATAGAGGGATTCAGCTTCAGCCAGATCACTGATAGCTACAAATTGGAATCGAGAATCCCGGTATCCAATTCTGAAAATATTACGCCCGATACGACCAAATCCAAAAAGACCAATTCGAATTGGGTTTGTCATTTATATTATTCTCCTTATGTCTTAGGCATTCCTTCGGAATAAATTGAAATTACTTCGGGGAAATTACATCTTTTTTAGTAGAATAAAAAGAGGGTACAATGAAATACAATAAAAATGTTCAATCCGTCGGTGAAGGAAAACTTTGCGGAAGTTCTTTTACCTTAAGCAAAGTTAGATATCAATCAAACATCCTCTCCTATATCACAAATAGCTTTTTTCAATAACTTATCCTGTTTTGGTAGGACTCCCTTAAGATCAATATAAAATCGATTTACAGAAATATAACCAATAATGGGTATTCGCCACTGTCGAAATCTTTTTGACAGTTCAGTTGGTTTAATATGTTTACAATCAAACTGGAGAGCACTACTCTCAATCAGTTCTGTGGGAAGAGATCCGCTTCCTGCTTCCACCTCGGAATCCACCACAGAAAGTCCTAGTTTTTCCACTACTTCGTCAGGAACGTTTTGTACTACCCGCTGGGCTCGCTTTCTCAGAGTTTTTCGCCCTGTTTGCAGAAGAACGTTAGAAAGATTTTCTTCTGAGAAACCCTCATCCCGAAATGTTTTAAGAGTCTGTTCCATTAGGGAAATGGTTATCTTATCACACCTCATTGCTCTGTAGAGAGGATTATTATGAATAATCCGGATCCATCTTTTCTTCCCGCAGATTAGCCCAGCCTGAGGTCCACCAAGGAGTTTATCTCCTGAGAAGGTTACCAGATCCACTCCATATTTCAGTATCTCGGATACCTGCGGTTCGTGTGGGAGTCCCACTTTTTCAAAATTGAATAATGCACCGCTTCCCAGGTCCACTATTAGAGGGATGCGATGTTTCTTCGCCAAGTCGGTCAATTCAAAAATGGGTACCTCTTTTGTAAATCCCGTGACACGATAATTACTTGTATGAACAAAAAGAATTGCGCCACTTTTCTCAGATATGGCAGATTGATAATCTTTGAAATGTGTACGATTTGTAGTACCCACCTCCACCAGCGTGGCTCCGCTTTTTTTAATGACATCAGGCATCCGGAATGAACCACCGATCTCCACAAGCTGTCCACGTGAAACGATAACTTCTTTTCCGTCAGCGAGACTGTTTAGAGAAAGTAGAACCGCTGCTGCGTTATTATTGACGATAAGTGAAGCATCAGCATTAGTAATAGAAGAAAGAAGTGAGGAAATATGAACATTGCGTTCTCCCCGTTTTCCAGTCGTCAAATCCAGTTCCAGAGATGCATAGCCTTCTAATTCGGATACTATATTTTGAAGAATACTTTTTGAGATGGGAGCTCTTCCCAGTCCGGTATGCAGCACAATCCCAGTGCCATTAATGACCTGCTTAATATTTGGTTTTTTCATTTTCTCAATGGTATCATTGATTGATTCCACCACTTCTTCCGATGTTATGGATTTCAATCCTTCCTCACCTTCTTTTCGAAACCTTGACAGTTGATCCCGAATAATAGTGATTACATAAGCCCTTGGGATCTGGATTTCTTCCCAGTTAATGGATTCTATAATACTGTTGACCGAAGGAAGATCACAGAGTTTCATTCTTTCCTCAATTCAAATTATTCGTTTAAATAATAGATGATGAATAGGGAATAAAAAAAATCCAATAATACAGGTGATACCAAATTAAATTACCAGACATACTGTAGAAATATCCGCCAGCTCCATAAGAGTCCCCCGCCAGCTGGCGGGGTGACTCACAGATTTCACCGGGAAAGCAGATTTTCACGGATAAAATACGGATTTTGTTTAAGAATGAACACCATTTGAGAGGATTAATCCAAGGAATTCCATTGGGGTCTTTATTACCTCCGCTCTTTAATCCGTGCTGCCTTACCTCTCAGCTTGCGTAGATAGTATAATTTTGCCCGGCGGACTTTACCCCTTTTTATCACTTTAATATCCACAACATTGGGTGAATGAAGTGGAAATATTCTCTCAACACCCACTCCGAATGAAATCTTTCTCACAGTAAAGGTTGCATCCATACCGGATCCGCGCCTAGCTAAAACGACTCCCTCAAATTTCTGGAGGCGTTCACGACTCCCTTCAATTACTCTTACGTTAACGGTTACAGTATCACCTGCACGAAAATCAGGAATATCTTTCTTCAGATAATCTTTTGTCAATTCACTCGGGTTCATAATTCATTCTCCATCTCTATTTTTTCCTTGTTGTATTTTTCCCAGATATCGGGACGTCTTTCACGAGTTCTTTCTTCACGTTGTGCCTGTCGCCATTCATCAATTTTAGCATGGTGACCACTCAATAGAACATCCGGTACTTCCATCCCTTGTACAACTTTCGGTCGGGTATAGTGAGGATGATCAAGAAGTTTATGGAAAAAAGAATCGGTTCTTGCTGATTCATCGTCACCTAAAACACCCGGAATCAATCGAACTATCGAATCCATAATTACCATAGCAGGTATTTCACCACCAGTTACAACGTAGTCACCAATAGAATATTCATCGGTAACATGGGTTTCTATAACTCTCTCGTCAACACCCTTATAATGACCACAAATGAAGACAAGGTACTCACATTGAGACAGTTCCCTCGCTACGTCCTGGGTATATTTTTTTCCTTGAGGTGTGGGAAAAATAACGCGTTTCTCTTCGTTCCCAATCTGTTCGCTTACCCAATCCATTGCTTTAATAAGGGGTTCAGGCATCATGACCATTCCAGTTCCACCGCCAAAGGGATAGTCATCAATCTGACGATATTTCCCTTCTCCAAACTGTCTCAGGTCCACAATGTTGTAAGAAACCAATTGCTTCTCCTCCGCTCGACGTAGAATGCTCTCTCCCAGCACAGCTTTAACCAGTTGCGGGAATGGGGTAATGAAATAGATTGTCATCCTCATGGTAACAGTCCTTCTATCGGAGAAATAATGATTCTATCCTCATCAAAGTCAATCTCATTAACAAACTCCGTCACTGCTGGAATCAGCACTTCCTTCCCGTTGCAATCAATAACATAAACATCGTGAGCAGATGTATGAAGCACATCCATTAATTCACCGATAAATACGTGATCCACTGTAACTACATCCATTCCAATGATGTCATCCGGATAGATTTCACTGGGATTAATTTCTGTAAAACTCACTTCTCAATTGCCCTGTTATTATGATTAAGAGAATCGCCCCATTCAATCGGGCATCAAAAGACATACTCTCTCATAGTTACCTGATTTATTCCACCCCCTTTTACCATTTCTAATTTGTCCAGACTCCACCACATTCGTTCCATAGAGCCAAAAAAGAATGGAATCACTGGAACAATCTATAGATTACCCCTCCAGGTCACCAGTTTCAGGTAACCTTACTAACAGACCTTAATCGTTATTTAAGGAATCAAACTATTCGATGATTTCCAATATGGCGCGCTTACCACCGCCTTTTGCGCTGATAGCTGACATCAGCGTCCGAATGGATTGAGCAGTTCTACCCTGTTTGCCGATCACCTTACCAAGATCACCATCTCCTACCTTTAACTCGTAAATGATGGTTCTTTCACTTTCGACAGGTTCTACGACAACCTCATCCGGCTTATCAACTAACTGCTTGACGATCTCTTCTATGAATTCCTTCATGATCTTCTCCTCAGTTACCTTATTCATCATTCTCGGCTTTCCATCCTAGAAAGTCGGGATCACTTACTCTTTTCTTTACTTTTCTCCTCTTCTGATTCGTCATCAGAATTGGACTTTTTCTGCTCCGCTTTTTCCTCTTCAGAGTCAGCTTTACTCACTTTCACTTCCTCTTCAGTGGTATCTTCGACTGACGGTTTTGCAGTATCTTCCTCCAGTACCGGTTCCTCAATAGCAGATTCTTCTTCACTGCGGACATCTGCATCCTCTTTTTCTTTCTGAACTTCTTCTGTCTCTTCCTCTGTTTCAGGTTTCACATCCTTATCCGTTTTTTCCTCCGGTTCCACAATTTCTTCTTCCACTTCATCCTTAGCAACTTCTTCAGCTTTCACTTTTGTTTCAGGTTTGACATCCTCTTCTTCCGGAACTTCTTCCACTGCTTGTTCCTCTTCCGGTTCCTTCGTTGAAGCTGGCTCTTTTTCAGGAATTTCTTCACTTGGTCCATCAACAACTGGAGTTTCAGCCGAAGCAACTTCTTCCGTCTCTTCCTCTGTTTCAGACTTCACATCCTTATCCGTTTTTTCCTCCGGTTCCACAATTTTTTCTTCTGCTTCTT
>CAZVFT010000046.1:0-2840 GCA_964626495.1 uncultured bacterium | reverse complement strand
TTCACATCCTTATCCGTTTTTTCCTCCGGTTCCACAATTTTTTCTTCTGCTTCTTCCTTAGCAACTTCTTCAGCTTTCTCCTTGGCTTTAACGGCAACCTTAGCCCTTTCCTTTTCCTTCTCGACTTTTCGTTTCTTTCTCTCCTGCTGGTCAAGTTTCCATTTCTGCAATTCGTGGCTGATTTCCTTTTCTGACAATCCCTGCCGTATCAAGTGCCAGTTTAACAAAATACCACTCTTTTTCATCAGTCGCCTGACTGCAAATGAAGGTTGAGCTCCTTTTTGAAGCCAATCAATAATCCGATCTTTCTTCAAAGAATAATTGCCTTCCTTACGGATTGGATCGTACCAACCCACTTCCTCAATCGCAACACCATCCCGTTGTTTACGAGAATCTATTACCACAACCCGATAGAAAGGTCGATTCCTGCGTCCCATTCTCTTCAATCTAATTCGTGTAGCCAAAACCGTTCTCCTTAATTAATTAATCCCTGAAATTGTCTCATCATTCGACTGGACTTCATATGTGACAGATTTTTCATCATCGAATGCATTTGACGAAATTGTTTTAATAAACTATTTACTTCCTGGACAGACCGTCCACTTCCCATTGCTATTCTTTTTCGACGGGAACCATTAATGATAACTCTATTTTGACGTTCTTCAAGCGTCATCGAATTGATAATGGCTTCCGTCCATTTAAATTGTTTTTCATCAAAATGAAATCCCTTTGTCATCTTACTCATTCCGGGTATCATACCTACCAACTGATTTAGAGATCCCATTTTTTGTATTTGTCCAAGCTGGTTTTTAAAATCATCAAAAGTAAACTCATTCCTGAGTAATTTTTCAGCCATTTGTTCCGCTTCCGACTCATCCACCACCTTTTGAGCTTTTTCCACAACAGAAACTACATCTCCCATACCAAGAATCCGACCAGCCATCCGCTCCGGATGAAAAACTTCAAGACCTCCCATCTTCTCAGAAGTACCAATAAATTTGATAGGTTTACCCGTAATGGATACAATGGACAATGCCGCACCACCTCTTGCATCCCCGTCCATTTTCGTGAGAATCGTACCGGTAAGCTCTAGAGCCTGAGAAAACGCTTCCGCAGAATTCAGAGCATCCTGTCCTGTCATGCCATCCACAACAAACAGGATTTCATGGGGATGGGTCATTTCTGAAATCACGATAATTTCCTCCATCATTTCCCCATCTACATGCAAACGACCAGCCGTATCGAGGATGACGAGGTCATGATTCTTCAAGACAGCATTTTCAATCCCATTTTTACAGATGTATTCTGGATCTCTCCCGTATTCCGACCAAACGGGTACACCAATCTGCTTTCCTAAAATTTCAAGCTGCTCTATTGCTGCTGGTCGGTAAACATCCGCCGCTACAAGATAGGGATTTTTTCCCTCACTTTTGAATAGATTTGCCAGTTTTACAGATGTAGTCGTTTTCCCAGATCCTTGAAGTCCTGCCATTAAAATAATCGTTGGAGGTTTCTCACTAAACCGAATACCACTCTCTTTCTCGCCAAGTAACGTTGTCAGCTCATCTTTGATAATCTTGATAAATTGCTGGCCTGGTGCCACTGATTTTAATACAAGAGTTCCCTGGGCTTTTTCTGCTACCTGAAACACGAATTCTTTCACAACCTTGTAGTTAACATCCGCCTCGAGAAGTGCCCTTCGGATTTCCCTGCTCGTTTCCGATATGTTCTTCTCCGTAATCTTCCCGAGACCCCGAAGATTGCGTAATACCATACCTAATTTGTCTTGTAACTGCTCAAACATATAATTATTTATTTTAATATATCGTAAAAATTTACCTGACTAAAAAGGTATTTGCAAAGAAATTTCCAACTGCGTTGATTTCCCAAAATCCGCTACCGATATTAAACCAAATGTTAAAATTTTATGTCTTCTTTACACTTACAATTTAAATGTTGAGCTTTATGTGCCGGATTTATTTTTTAGGTACTTCACAATATCCCGTACCTGAATGATCTATCAAAAGCCGGACAGGCATAGCCAGACTCCCGACTGGTTCTGTCAGGCTCCCAACTGAGAGAAATGAATTTATATTTAGAAATAGTCCGAGATACAGGCATTAACCCTGTGAAACAAATCGGAAATTAACTTACCCAGTGGTAGTTTGGCGGGGCTTCGCTATTTCACAGGGTTAACACGGTGTCAACACACAAATACCACCCCCTCTTTTTTTCTCCCCTCCGCCGGTAGTCGGACAGGCATCGAGGGGGAGAAGGATATATCGGACACTCGAATATCTGATTCTTTTCACAGGTATCAAGACGGTTTGAAGCCATGCTACCAAGGTAAAGGGGAACTTTTCTTCCTTGCTCGCCCAACAAACGGATTACTCCAATACAATCCCAATCTCCCCTTCATTAATTCCCGTTTCATCATAGTATTCCCATTGGAGTCTCATAGTATCTCCAGCCATGATGCGGACCGGTGCGATCATATTATTAACTTCTCCGTCTGAATTACTGTAACTGACCTGATTGGATGTAGGGACTTCCCTTCCTGAAAAGCTATTAATGTAAGTTGTATCGTAACTTACATAAACCAGATCATCTGTCAGTCCTTCGTGGATAATGTAACCCAATGTGTCCCCAAGGTACCAAAACAGATTGGATTCCCAGTAAACCTTCACCAATTCTGCTGGTGTACCATCTTCATAAAAGGTCGTTCCGCTCACACGGTGAATGGTTTGCCAATTGGTTTGATCCAGAGTTAAATGGTAATACCCGTTTTTATCTATATCTAAACCTGGGTTTATCGTGAAGACGATTGATTCTTCTGTGTC